>NZ_JAMPSW010000014.1:0-55206 GCF_028484855.1 Providencia sp. PROV033
AATCCTTTGCAGTACTGCCCCCGATATTTAATTTTTAAATATCGGGGGCAAAGGTATATCCTCAATATATTCATATTCAAATAATAAGACGAACTTCAATACACTTGTAATTATGATGACGGTATTATCCATCTCGATTAAATAACTAAATTCTCGAAATTGATACATGAGCATTATTAAAATTATAGGATGATAAAAATACACAATGGAAAGTGTTAAAACACAATCAACGTTATATTTTATTAGCATAATTGCAAAGCTTTCTGGTGAAATCGACTATGACGATTTCAAGCAAGCCACAAAAGATATTCATCATATTGAAAATTACATTAAAGTAATAAAAGATAAATATCAGATTAAATGTAAAAATAAATATCAGCGTGATAAAAAAATAAAGAAACTCCCTTCACCCGCTATTTTATATGATAATAATGGGCATGCATTTCTTCTGGCTAATCATAATCAAGAACAGGTGCTGATTCAGCGTATTGGTCAATCCTCGCCTGAAATATGGAGCCATGAAGAACTCCAAAATAACTGGAGTGGAGATTGGCTTCACGTCAAAGTCAAACAAGGAAAATTCGATATTTCATGGTTCCAAACAGAATTCATGAAGTACCGTAGTATTATTGCATGGGTACTGGTTTTTTCCTTTATTCTACAAATTTTGGCTTTAGCTTCGCCTATTGTCATGCAAGTAATTATGGATAAAGTCCTTATTCATAATAGTTTATCCACCTTGGATGTTTTAATTTTCGGTTTAATTGTTGCTGCTATCATCGAAGTTATATTAAAAGGTCTAAGAGAATATATTTATAACCATACCGTCAATCGTATTGATATGACGCTAGGATTAAAACTCGTTAATCATTTATTGCATCTGCCTATTTCGTTTTTTAAAAATAGACAAATCGGTGCGATTGTCACTCGAGTAAAAGAATTAGAAACCATTCGAGAATTTTTAACGAGTAGCTTTTTCACACTGTGCGTTGATGTACTATTTTTATTTGTCTTCGTCTATGTGATGAACCTGCTATCCACCACACTTACCTTACTTTTCTTATGTTCAATCCCCTGCTATTTGCTGGTCGCATGGTGGCTGACACCAAAGATTGAAGCGGCAGCTCAGCAGCAGTTTGCAAATATTGCTATCAATACCTCATTTTTAACGGAAAGTGTGAATGGGATAGAGACAGCCAAAAGCTTATCCATTGAACCGAGCTTTACCCGTCGCTGGGATACACAAACTGCCGATATGAGCCAAACCAACTTTGTCTCTGGGCAAATCAGTTCTCGCTCAGAGCACATCGTCATGGTGATTGAAAAAGTCACCAGTGCCCTTGTTCTATGGGTGGGTGCGTCCGAAGTTCTCGCGTTGCAATTGACTATTGGGCAATTTATTGCTTTTCACATGATGGTCAACCACGCAAACCAACCGCTGGTGAAACTGGTGAAATTATGGGGAGACTATATTCGAACCAAAGTCGCAATAGAAAAACTGTCGCAAATAATCAACCTTCCGATAGAGCAAAGTAAAAAAGGCAATGACGTTCAACTCATTGGCAATATTCAACTACACAACATTAGCTTCCGTTATCAGCCTAATATGCCTTCTATCCTCGATAACTTTAATCTTTCGATTAAAGCAGGCGAAACCATCGGTATCGTGGGTACCTCAGGTTCAGGGAAAAGCACATTAGCTCGGTTAATATTGCGTTTATATACTCCAGAACAAGGGGCAATTTACCTTGATGGCACGCCAATTTCAGCTATCGAGCTTTCATCGTTAAGGAAACAAATTGGTATTGTTTTACAAGAAAATTTTCTCTTCAACCAATCTGTCTTCAATAATATCGCACAAACGAACCCCAATGCATCAATGGATCAAGTGGTGAATGCCGCAAAAATGGCGGGAGCGCATGATTTTATTCTCAAATTACCCATGGGATATGACACCGTTTTAGCTGAAGGTGGATCATCACTTTCAGGGGGACAACGCCAACGTATCGCCATCGCAAGAACCCTTTTAGCTGACCCTAAAATCATCATTTTCGATGAGGCCACCAGCGCATTAGATGACGAATCCCAAGCTATTATTCAAGAAAATATGCAAGAAATAGCCAAAGGGCGCACTGTTATTACGATTGCCCATCGCCTTTCCACAATCCGTAATCACCAACGCATTATCGTGATGCAACAGGGACAAATTGTTGAGCAAGGCAGCCACCAACAATTAATCGAAAATAATAAATTTTATAGACATTTATGGACGCTTCAGCAGTCTCTTAAATAATGACATGGATGTTAATCATGAAACGAAAATCAAACACTACCCGCTATAACAGCTTTTTACCTGCTCATTTATCTATTTTAAAAACACCACCCTCTTATTTGGCTTTTACAATGGCCATCAGCATTAGCGTCGGTATTTTTATTGCAATTGCATGGTCATATTTTGGCAAATTGGACGTTCAAGCCACTACTCAGGGAAAACTGATTGTCTCGGGAAGAACACAAACTATCCAAGCTTTTGAATTAAGCCGCTTACAACAAATCCACGTTGAAGATGGACAGCAAGTTAAACAAGGCGATCCATTACTCAGCGTCAAAGTCCTGGGTGTTGACCAAGATATTGTTAGCCTTCACTACCAGAAAAACTTTCATGCTAGTGAGGAAATGATCCACCATGCCTTACTCAATCAACAGCAAATCGAGACATCACCACGATACCCTCAGCTTTCATTAACGGAACAAGTCCAAGCAAAACTTAGCTACCAAACCATTAAAAAAGAGTATGAAACATTACTGAACGAGATAGCTAACGAAGTTCAACTTAATCGCGTGAATTACCAAGCAAGAGAACGTGAATTAAAAGATATCAATATATTGATGCATAACATTAAAAAACGACTTGATGCGCACACAGCTCTGAATCAAAAACAATTGATCAGCCAAAAAGAGTTTCTAGAACAAGAACGTGAGTTATTACTCGCTAGAAAAGAGAAAACCGCCAAACAATCTGAACTCTCCATATTGAATAGCCAACACCATGCTTTACGCGAAAAGCAAGATAGGATTAATGCGCAAAAACACCAAGAATGGTATGAGAAATATCAGCAAGCTAAATTCAAATTTGTATCCCTTGAGCAAGAGCTCATTAAAAACCAAGAAAGAAACCAACTAGAAATTATTCGTGCCCCCGTTGACGGAACAGTACAACAAATTGCTATTTATACTCTCGGTGCGGTTTTACAACCAGCACAGCAATTAATGGTTATCGTTCCTAATAATCATGTACAACTCGCGGAAGTCAAAATTCTGAATAAAGATATTGGTTTTATTCAAGAAGGCTTAAAAGCTGATGTAAAAATTGATGCATTCCCTTATACACGCTACGGCACCATTGAAGGTGAACTGCTATCTATTTCCCGTGATAGTACTCAAGATGAAAACTTAGGCTTAGTGTATTTGGCTCAAATTGGTTTAAGCAGTAAACAACTATTGGTTGAAGGAGAACACGTTGAATTAACGCCGGGTTTATCTATTGTTGCCGAAATAAAAACCGATAAACGTCGACTCATTGATTACCTGCTTAGCCCAATTAATGAATATACCTCCACTGCGATGAGAGAGAAGTAATCCATGGAACAGCGCAATAATAATGGCTTGGAAGCCTTAGTCTGGATAGCGAATCACTTTCAAAAAAATATCACTCAAGGGCAATTAATGCATGCTATTGGTATGCAGGGTGATTCACCAACAGATTTAGAACTCAGAGAATGTGCACAAATTATTGGTTATGAAACACAGCATGTGTCCTTGACTCAACAACAAATGCAAAATATTCCATTACCAGCCTTAATATTAATCAACCAACGTTGGCATATTATTACTCAAAACTCACCATTCACCGTCATCACGCCACAAGGTGACAGCGTAGAACCGTGGGATAATTCTGTTGATGTTCATTACTCCGTGATTCTAATTAAAGAACAATTGGAGACAGAACAAAAAAGGGCATTTGGTATTAGCTGGTTTATTCCCTCTATTATTCGCCAGCGTTTTAAACTCAAAAATGTCTTTATCCTAGCGGCAATTGTGCAACTATTTGCATTAATCAGCCCGCTACTATTTCAAAATCTGATTGATAAAGTGCTGGTGGGACGAAGCCTACCTAATTTGCACATTCTTGCGCTTGGCATACTCGCCATTGCAATTGCAGAGCCTATTTATAGCTTTATTCGTAATAAAATCTTCAGCCATACCAGCACACAAATTAGTGCAGAGTTATCCGGTAAACTCTATCGCCATTTAATGGCGTTACCGCTTAATTATTTTAAGTTAAGACCAACAGGAAAAATTATTGCTCGTGTCCGTGAATTAGCGCATATCCGTCAATTTTTGACTGGTTCAACACTTATGCTGTTCATTGACTTTATTTTTGTGATCCTGTTTGTCGCCGTCTTATTTTCGTATAGTGACATAATGACTTGGACTCTCGTCGGTTCTATGGGCGTCTTTTTTATTTTATGGATGATTTTAGGTCCCATTATTCGTCAACAGACAGAAAAATCTTACCAAGCTGATGAAAATGGCCTTACGTTTTTAACTGAATCCATTACGGGGATTGAAACCCTAAAAACTACCGCAACAGAGAAATATTTTTTTAGGCGTTGGCAGAAATTACTCAGTCAACAATTGATGCAAGGCTTTAAAGTATCCATGCGCAGCGTGGTTGCAACGCAATTGATGACATTAGTGAGTAAAATTACTACTGCGATTTTACTGTGGATTGGCGTGAACGAGGTGCTAGCAGGCAACATTACTCCAGGGGAGCTTGTCGCCTTTAATATGCTTAGCGCCCATGTAACTCAACCCATTTTGCGCTTTGCTCAAATTTGGCAAGATTTTCAGCATACGATCATTTCCCTTCGTCGCGTCGGTGATATTCTTGATAAACCTATTGAAAATGAGCGCCAAGGCATTGCTAGCTCCGCCGCTATTCAAGGCGAGATTCAGTTTCAAAACATCCGGTTTCGTTACCAACCAGAAACCCCTGAAGTCCTTAATAATCTCTGTTTATCCATCAAGGCGGGAGAATTTATTGGTATCACGGGTCCTTCTGGCTCGGGGAAAAGCACGCTAACAAAACTATTACAGCGATTATATGTTCCTCAACATGGGCAAGTTATTGTGGATGGAATGGATTTAGCCGTTGCCGATACAGTGGCATTGCGTCGTCGAATGAGTGTCGTGCTACAAGAAAGCACATTGTTTGTCGGAACAATTGCAGAAAATATTCGTTTAAGTTACCCACAAGCAAATGAGCAACAATTAATTCATGCAGCAAAACTTGCAGGTGCGTATGAATTTATTATGTCATTGCCTAATAATTTTAATTATCATTTATCTGAAAAAGGGTTAAATCTTTCAGGCGGGCAGCGTCAGCGCATTGCGTTAGCTCGAGCATTAATTACTGAGCCCGATATTTTAATTCTTGATGAGGCTACATCCGCATTAGATTACGAATCGGAATCTGCCATCATGCAAAACATGCCATTAATTTCACAAGGTAGAACGGTAATTAGCATCGCCCACCGTCTCAATACCATCATGAACGCCGATAAAATTTACGTGATTTGCAATGGGGAAGTGACTGAAACAGAAACCCATGAAAACCTTCTTAAATTGAATGGCATTTATGCAAATTTATGGCAGCAGCAGACTCGTTGACCTGAACAAAAAAGCATCTCCCCCTCGTTGGGTGATGCTTTTTTCTTAAAAGTGCTTTTTTTTTAATCTATTAGATGAATTAGCTGGGTATGCACCTATGGTACTAGGGATTCAGCTAGGGTATCATTGCGCGCTGAAATACTGGCACACCCCTTCCGTTAGCAATAGTAGATATGGCAAAAGAACAAACTGATCGCACGACACTGGATTTGTTCGCAGAAGAACGCAGGCCTGGGCGACCAAAAACTAGCCCGTTGTCGCGGGATGAACAATTAAGAATTAACAAACGAAATCAGCTCAAACGGGATAAAGTCAAAGGACTGCGTCGAGTTGAGCTGAAATTAAATGAAGACGCTGTCGCAGTCTTAAACCAATTAGCTGAAGAGAAAAATATAAGCCGAAGTGAGCTAATTGAAGAAATTTTGATGGCTCAACTTGAGCAGGTTAGTGAGACAATTGACCACTAGCTGTGTCTGAATGAATCACACAAATTTGACAGACTAACACCGTTTTTTTCGCCAAAATAAGGCGCAAATTTTACCTATTTTCGTTCTATTTTTAATTCTAGTAGAATCAATAAGTTAAACTCTCTGCTAGAAAAACAAGAGGTTAATCAATTTATGGCAGTTATAGGCATTTTCTTCGGAAGTGACACAGGTAACACAGAAAATATTGCCAAAATGATCCAAGAAAGATTAGGCAAAGATGTTGCAGAAGTTCACGATATTGCTAAGTGCAGCAAAGAAGATATCGAAGCATTTGATATCCTACTTCTCGGCATCCCGACGTGGTATTACGGTGAAGCTCAATGTGATTGGGATGATTTTTTCCCAACATTAGAAGAAATTGATTTTGACGGTAAACTTGTCGCGCTGTTTGGTTGTGGAGACCAAGAAGACTACGCAGAATATTTCTGTGATGCGATGGGTACCATCCGTGACATCATTGAGCCCCGCGGCGCAGTCATTGTGGGACACTGGCCAACAGAAGGCTACCACTTTGAAGCCTCTAAAGGTATGGCTGATGATACTCACTTTATCGGTCTTGCTATCGATGAAGATCGTCAACCAGAGCTTACCGAAGAGCGTGTTAATGCTTGGGTTAAACAGATCTCTGAAGAGATGTCGCTGGCTGAAATCCTTGGCTAATAATGACATTGATTGTCAATTAAAAGCGAGCACTGTTAGATATGATGGCTCATTCGTCCACCACATTAAGGGACTCGCTTTTAAGCTCGAATCAAAATAATGAGACAATGCATGGTTTCTATTTTTATTTTCCATGCCTATAATTGTAAATCAGTTTAGAAGACAACTGGATTTTTGTTAAAAACGTCTCATTATTGTTAAATTTATGATTTAAAATACAGGACAAGCCCGCATGACAGACAATAATAAAGCATTGAAAAATGCAGGACTCAAAGTCACTCTTCCAAGATTGAAGATTTTGGAAGTACTTCAGGAGCCTGAGTGCCATCACGTCAGTGCGGAAGATCTCTACAAGAAGCTGATTGATATTGGTGAAGAAATCGGATTAGCAACTGTCTATCGCGTATTAAACCAATTTGATGATGCTGGTATTGTGACACGTCACAATTTCGAAGGTGGAAAATCCGTATTTGAATTAACTCAGCAACATCACCATGACCACCTAATTTGTTTAGATTGTGGCAAGGTTATCGAATTTACAGACGAATCAATCGAAAAACGCCAGCATGATATCGCTGCACGTCACGGTATTAAACTGTCTAACCACAGTTTATATCTGTATGGTCACTGCGCTGAAGGTAATTGTCGCGAAAATACTGAAGCACACGAAGCAAAATAATCACATTATCAATCGCTTCTTTCTTTTAAAGGAAGCGATTGAATTAAGACGTGATTTAATGCTGAGAATACCCACTTAATGTTCATTGTGGGTATTTTTATTTAACCCTTCTTAACATCTCCCTATTTCCATTCTATATCTGAAAAATAACGACTATTTTTTAAAAACTCATGCCTTTATTTCTTCAGATAAAACTAAAATCATCCTCTATTCTTTAATTTGTTATGTGTTATTTTAATTTATACTGATGCTTAAATTTATGTGTAAGAGATTAAAAGATGAAAAAAGCCTATCTGTTTTTGAACATAAGTTTTTTCTTCTGGTTTCTTACTTTGATAGCGTGGTTTTTTAGATATACCGTTGTGGCATCTCTTGCCTTTATATCTTCAATCATTTGTTTGGTTCTATACTTCAATTTCAAAAAGGTTAGTCACATGTTCAATAAAAAACAAAACAAACCAGAGCCCACTCCCACTATCAATAAAGAAGAAATCATTCAACAGATCGCTGAGGAAAAAATGCAAGTATCATCACCGACGGTCAGTGAAGAAAAAACCAATACTATCATTGCCAAAGATGTCGTATTTGAAGGCAATGTGACCTCCAATGAGCAAGTGCATATTTATGGTACTGTGATTGGTAATATTACTGGCAAAAATAACACCGTAAAAATTATGCAAAATGGGCATGTTACCGGCAATATTACGAGTAATGAATTGTGGGTAAACGGTAAAGTTGAAGGGGAATGTATTTCGGAAACCATCAGCATTGATACCAATGGCGAAATTTATGGGACTATCCGCTATTCGAATTTATCCATCAAAAAAGGCGGAATATTTTCTGGGCTTGCTGAAGTTAAATCTGCCACACAATCGACAGGAAACGTAACTGCATTTAAAGAAAAAAATAAGCAAGAAAAATCCGATCCTCAAACACCCGAAGTCGGTGCTTTATAATTAATTTTGTTAAATATATGATACATAAATACTCGATAATAAACTTTATTACCTATCTTATAGGAATTTATTATCGAGTTATTTTGATTATTTAAATGTGATTATCAATCAAGAAACACATTCTAGATGTAGTTATAAAAACATAATCAAAGCGACATTTCTGCCGCCTATTCTTAGAGAATTAATATTGCTCAAACATTTCTTGAATCTTTTTCGGATCTTTTGTTTGAGTCAGTGCTAATTGTAATAATACGCGTGATTTTTGTGGATTTAATCTTTCGGAAGCCACAAAGCCATATTCATTGTCATTCACTTCAGCATTACGTGTTGTATAGCCTGTTGGAACTCGGCTAGAACGCACAACAACCACATCTTCTTTTGCCGCATTCGCGAGTGCATCAAAAATGGTCTTATACATATTGCCGTTACCTACCCCCGCACTGACGATACCTTTAACTCCTTCTTCACGTAGCGCTTTTACTGGTGCAGCCGAAGCATTTGCATAGTTATAAACGATACCGACTTCCGGCAATTTATCTAATTTACTCACATCAAAAACAGGCTTGTCACCGCGAGGCTGAGCAGCTTGGTAGTAAGTCACTTTACCATCATGAATATAACCTTCAGCTCCCGCATTCACCGCGTCGAATGCTTGAACTTCCGTTGTACTCATTTTCATCACATTACGACCCTGAATCACTTTGTCATTCATTGCCATCAGCACGCCTCGCTCCCCTGCTGATTTGTCAGATGCCAGTACCACGGCATTGTACAAATTCAATGGACCGTCGGCCCCCAAGGCAGTAGAAGGACGCATCGCACCAACCATTACAATGGGTTTTTTACATGCTGTAGTCAAATCGAGGAAAAAGGCAGTCTCTTCCATGGTGTCAGTACCATGAGTGATGACAAAACCATCGGTTTTATTACAATCTTGGTTGATTTTTTTAGCGAGGGTTAGCCACACTTGATCATTCATATCTTGAGAACCGATGTTCACAAGCTGCTCACCACTAAGATTGGCAATTTTTTTAGTTTCTGGTACCGCATTCAGTAAAGAATCAATCCCCACCTTACCCGCTTGATAGCTCGAGCCAGTTGCTGATTCTCCCCCACCAGCGATCGTCCCGCCTGTTGCCAACACAGTAATATTCGGTTGTGCAAATGCAGATGCAGCAAACAATGAAACCAATGTGGCTAACAGTGCTTTATTACGGTTTTTCATCCTATTTTCCTTTAACTAAAATTGACGAACATGATATTAAAAATAAACTTACGTTATTATGTGGATTTAATCCGAGAGTTTTGTGATCCGCTTAGTCATTTTAGTAAATTCTAATTTTTTGCCTGTTTTCTGTCTTGAATAAAAAACAGGAACTCAGCATAAAAAGCGTGAGCAATCTGGGAAAAATCCGTATCATAGTCGCTATCTGAAACAAGCCATTTACAAGTGACTGACAATGAGCCAAACATTTATTCCCGGCAAAGATGCCGCACTCGAAGTCTCCATTGAAGCATTCCAAACTAAACTGAAAAATCTAGGATTCGATATCGAAGAGGCCTCTTGGCTAAATCCCGTACCGAACGTTTGGTCCGTTCATATCCGTGATAAGGAATGCCCACTGTGCTTTACCAATGGTAAAGGCGCCAGTAAAAAAGCGGCATTAGCTTCTGCACTTGGCGAGTATTTTGAACGTTTATCCACAAACTATTTCTTTGCGGATTTTTATCTGGGTAAATCTATCGCTGAAGGGGACTTCGTCCATTATCCTAATGAGAAATGGTTCCCGCTCACCGAAGACGACAGCCTACCAGAAGGTTTATTAGATGAGCGCTTAGTTGCGTTTTACGATCCTGATAATGCACTCGCTGGCAGCCAACTTATCGACCTGCAATCTGGCAATGAAGAACGTGGTATCTGCGCCCTTCCATTTACACGCCAATCAGATAATCGCACCGTCTATATTCCGATGAATATCGTGGGCAACCTGTATGTATCCAATGGGATGTCCGCAGGAAACACCGCAAATGAAGCGCGAGTTCAAGGGTTATCCGAAGTGTTCGAACGCTTTGTGAAAAACAAAATTATTGCTGAAAGCATTAGCTTACCGACAATTCCTGCCGAAGTGATGGCTCGCTATCCAGGTGTCGTTGCAGCAATTGAAACGTTAGAAAATGAAGGTTTCCCAATCTTCAGCTACGATGCATCTTTAGGTGGGGAATTCCCTGTTATCTGTGTTGTGTTATTTAACCCACAAAACGGAACGTGTTTTGCCTCTTTCGGTGCACACCCTGATTTTGGTGTTGCATTAGAGCGTACCGTAACTGAATTGCTGCAAGGCCGTGGTCTGAAAGACTTAGATGTCTTTAACGCCCCAACCTTTGACGATGAAGAAGTGGGTGAACACACGAACTTAGAAACTCACTTTATCGATTCTAGCGGTTTAATTAGCTGGGATACGTTTAAAGATGATGCGGATTATCCATTCGTAGATTGGAGCTTTAAAGGGACCACGACCGAAGAGTTCGCCACATTAATGGCCATCTTCAATAAGCTTGATGCGGAAGTTTATATTGCCGACTATAGCCATTTAGGCGTATACGCATGCCGTATTTTAGTACCAGGCATGTCCGATATCTATCCTGTCGAAGATTTGCACATTGCTAACAATGCGATGGGGGCTTACCTGCGTGACACCATCATGGCGCTGCCAGATAGCCAATGGGAAAAAGAAGATTACCTCGCGTTAATTGAACAGTTAGATGATGACGGTTTAGATGACTTTACCCGCGTACGCGAGCTGTTAGGTTTAGCCGTTGGCAAAGATAATGGCTGGAGTAACCTGCGCATCGGTGAATTGAAATCAATGCTGGCGCTAGCAGGTGGTGATCTTGAACAAGCACTGGCTTGGGTCGAATGGACACAAGACTTCAACAGTTCAGTATTCACGCCTGAACGTGCCAACTACTATCGTTGCTTGCACACCTTACTGCTGCTTTCTCAAGAAGAAGAGAGAGAACCTACTCAATATTATCAAGCATTTGTTCGTATGTATGGGCAAGAAGCGGTGGATGCAGCATCCGCAGCCATCGCCGGTGAATCGTGTTTCTATGGATTATGGTCAGTAGATGCAGAATTAAAAGCATTACCGGCTCATCAAGGACTACTCGCTGCTTACGAAAAGCTGCAAAGAGCCAAGCGCGCTAACGCGTAATTGACGACAATAAGATAAAGGCCTTCGGGCTTTTATCTTTACTTAAGCAATATTTAATTTCAATCACATAATAATTATCGATATTCGTTAACAATCATCTGTAACATTTTACTTCTGAAGACCGTTTTTCGTGGTTTTATAAAAATTTTTTATAAAATTTAAAAAATATTTTTTATAATTAAATCATAACGTTACCTTTAATTTTGACGATTTTAGACCTATTTCACCCCCGTTCTCTTAACACTTCATGATCCACATCAAATTTATCACCACACCCGTTTGTTACTATAATTGCGTGCTATAATTAATCAACTTTGTAAGAGAGTGTTGGTATGAAAGCTGACAACCCTTTTAATTTATTACCCCCTGCTGTAATGGCTCAAGTCGCTAATGATGTGGGCGTTTATAAAGTCAACAAACACCCCGCCATGACTTACTTGTCAGCATTCACCGCTGGTATCTTTATCTCTATCGCTTTTGTGTTCTATATCACAGCTACTACGGGTACCGCGAGTGCGCCTTATGGCTTCACCAAACTGATTGGGGGCATCTGCTTCTCTCTTGGATTAATGTTGGTAGTGGTCTGTGGAGCCGACTTATTTACATCCACTGTTTTAACCGTTGTTGCTAAAGCCACAGGAAAAATCTCTTGGGGTCAAATGCTCCTCAACTGGTTCCACGTTTATATTGGCAACTTAGTCGGCGCACTGTTTTTTGTCGCGGTTATTTGGTTTGCAGGGCAATATGTTGCCGCAAACGGTCAATGGGGTTTGAACGTACTACAAACCGCCAACTACAAACTACACCACACTTTTGTGGAAGCTGTCTTCCTTGGTATTTTAGCTAACTTAATGGTTTGCTTAGCTGTTTGGATGAGTTATGCCGGTCGTAGCCTAACCGATAAATTTGTCGCCTTGATTCTGCCTGTTGCGATGTTCGTCGCCAGCGGTTTTGAGCACAGTATCGCAAATATGTTTATGATCCCTATGGGTATCATGATTAAAGAATTCGCCCCTGTTGAATTTTGGACTCAAATCAACATGGCACCTGAGCAATTCGCTAACCTAACGGTTGGGAACTTTATCAGTGACAATTTAATACCAGTGACTATCGGAAATATTATTGGCGGCGCAGTGTTAGTCGGCCTAGTTTACTGGTTAATGCATCTGCGTAATAACGAAAAACATTAATCGAAATTTGTTAATATAATTGTTATTACACGTACACAAAGATTTATTAAGATCCCTCAAAGATCCATTGTTAAAAGGTAAAAGTATCATGTCCGAATTAAATGAAAAATTCGCTTTAGCATGGCAAGGTTTTAGCCAAGGTGACTGGCAGAATAACGTCAACGTCCGTGACTTTATTCAGAAAAACTATACTCCGTATGAAGGTGATGAATCTTTCTTAGCAGGCTCAACTCCAGCAACTGATAAGCTGTGGGAAAAAGTCATGGAAGGGATCAAAATCGAAAACCGCACTCACGCACCAGTTGATTTTGATACAGACCTTGCATCAACAATCACTTCCCATGATGCTGGTTACATTAACAAAGAATTAGAAACTATCGTTGGTCTACAAACTGACGCACCTCTGAAACGTGGCCTTATCCCGTTCGGTGGTATCAAAATGGTTGAAGGTTCATGTAAAGCTTATGATCGTACTTTAGATCCTAGCCTGAAAAAAATCTTCACTGAATACCGTAAAACTCACAACCAAGGTGTTTTCGATGTTTATACTCCAGACATCTTAAAATGCCGTAAATCCGGTATCTTAACCGGTTTACCAGATGCCTATGGTCGTGGTCGTATCATCGGTGACTACCGTCGTGTTGCTCTGTACGGTATTGATTTCCTGATGAAAGACAAATTCAACCAATTCACTTCTCTGCAAGAAAGATTAGAGAAAGGTGAAGACCTGCAAATGACTATCCAATTGCGCGAAGAAATTGCGGAGCAACATCGTGCACTGGGTCAAATCAAAGAGATGGCAGCTAAATATGGCTACGACATCTCTGGTCCTGCAACTAACGCACAAGAAGCAGTTCAATGGACTTACTTCGGTTACTTAGCGGCTGTTAAATCTCAAAACGGTGCGGCAATGTCATTTGGTCGTGTATCTACGTTCTTAGACGTGTACATCCAACGTGACTTAGATGCAGGTAAAATCACAGAAGAACAAGCGCAAGAACTGATTGACCACTTAGTCATGAAACTGCGTATGGTTCGTTTCTTACGTACACCTGAATACGATGAGCTGTTCTCTGGTGACCCAATTTGGGCAACAGAATCACTGGCAGGTATGGGTCTTGATGGCCGTACTATGGTGACTAAAAACACCTTCCGTTTCCTGAACACACTGTATACCATGGGCCCATCTCCAGAGCCTAACATGACTATCCTGTGGTCAGAAAAACTGCCAATGAACTTCAAAAAGTTCGCAGCAAAAGTCTCTATCGACACCTCTTCTGTACAGTATGAAAACGACGATTTAATGCGTCCTGACTTCAACAATGATGACTACGCAATCGCATGTTGCGTAAGCCCAATGATTGTTGGTAAACAAATGCAGTTCTTCGGCGCTCGTGCAAACTTAGCGAAAACAATGCTGTACACCATCAATGGTGGTGTGGACGAAAAACTGAAAATGCAAGTGGGTCCTAAACACGCACCTATCATGGATGAAGTTCTCGACTTCGATACCGTGATGGACAAAATGGACCACTTCATGGACTGGTTAGCAACTCAGTACGTTACTGCGCTGAACTGCATCCACTTCATGCATGATAAATACAGCTATGAAGCAGCACTGATGGCGCTTCATGACCGTGATGTTTACCGTACAATGGCATGTGGTATCGCAGGTCTGTCTGTTGCTGCTGACTCACTGTCTGCAATCAAGTACGCAAAAGTTAAACCAATTCGTGATGAAGACGGTATCGCTATCGACTTCGAAATCGAAGGTGAATATCCACAATTTGGTAACAATGACCCACGTGTTGATGATATCGCTTGTGACTTAGTAGAACGTTTCATGAAGAAAATTCAGAAACTGCCTACTTACCGTAACGCGGTTCCAACTCAGTCTGTTCTGACCATTACTTCTAACGTTGTGTATGGTAAGAAAACAGGTAACACCCCAGATGGTCGTCGCGCTGGTGCACCATTCGGACCAGGTGCTAACCCAATGCACGGTCGTGACCAAAAAGGTGCGGTAGCATCTCTGACTTCTGTTGCTAAACTGCCATTTGCTTACGCAAAAGATGGTATCTCTTATACCTTCTCTATCGTGCCAAATGCGTTAGGTAAAGATGACGAAGTGCGTAAAACTAACTTAGCGGGTCTGATGGATGGTTACTTCCATCATGAATCTTCTATCGAAGGCGGTCAGCACTTAAACGTGAACGTGATGAACCGTGAAATGCTGTTAGATGCGATGGAAAACCCAGAGAAATATCCACAACTGACTATCCGTGTATCGGGTTATGCGGTGCGTTTTAACTCTCTGACTAAAGAACAGCAGCAAGACGTTATTACTCGTACTTTCACCAGTACTCTGTAATACTGCGCTAAGATTCTATAACGTAAAATAAATAAAAGGCCCCTCCCATTGGGGCCTTTCTATCTTAGTCAAAGATAAGAGATTATAATTCTACATTCTGTGAGTTCCTGCTATGTCAACAACGCAAAAGACTATTCCAACGACTGAAATTTCGACCACCTCGCCACCCGCGACGTTTGGACGAATTCACTCTTTTGAATCCTGTGGTACCGTCGACGGTCCAGGGATCCGCTTTATCGTTTTCTTCCAAGGCTGCCTAATGCGCTGCCTGTATTGCCATAACCGTGATACGTGGGATACCCATACAGGTAACATGGTTACCGTTGATGAGTTAATGAAAGAAGCGGTCACTTACCGCCATTTTATGAACGCAACCGGCGGTGGTGTCACGGCATCAGGTGGTGAAGCTATTTTACAGGCTGATTTTGTCCGTGATTGGTTCCGTGCCTGCAAAAAAGAGAACATTCATACATGCTTAGACACTAACGGGTTTGTTCGTCGCTATGACCCTGTCATTGATGAGCTAATGGATGTCACTGATCTTGTGATGCTAGATTTGAAACAGCTTGATGACGAAATTCACCAAAAACTAGTCGGGGTTTCCAATCATCGCACTTTAGAATTTGCCCGCTACCTTGCAAAACGTAACCAAAAAACGTGGATCCGTTATGTTGTCGTGCCAGGTTGGAGTGACGATGATCATTCAGTTCATATGCTCGGTGAGTTTGTTAAAGATATGGATAATATCGAGAAAATTGAATTACTCCCTTATCATGAGCTGGGCAAACACAAATGGGAAGCCATGGGTGAAGAGTACAAACTTGATGGCGTGAGACCACCGTCAAAAGAGGTAATGGAAAGAGTCAAAAGTATCCTCGAAAGCTACAGCAAAAAAGTCATGTACTAATTTCTTCATAGGCTCCCTTCTGGGAGCCTATTTCATATAATCTCTTCGCATCCGACCTCTCTTCTCGTTACCAGATTACTCTGCTTTGAACAGGCACGGTTTTTAGGCATAATCCGCACGTTAAATTTAATTTATTAATAGCAACATAACTCTATAATAAATATTGCTAATTCATCACTACTAAATAGGTCACTCACTATGAACAATGAACACGATAATGTTGATAACGACATTTCGCCTATGACACCACCCGAGCCCATCGATAGCTTTGTATTTACACCAGAACCTAATGCCGTTCAAGCAGGAGAAGGCGTTGAATGGATCAGCCAAGCATGGGCACTGGTCAAGGAAAAATTAGGGATGTGGATCCTCATTAACATCGTCTTTTTCCTGATTATTTTTGCCATGGCTTTCTTGCCACTCGTTAGCATGTTCGTCAGCTTTGTTACGCCTGTTTTTGTGGGTGGGATTATTGCCATTTGCGAAAATCAGCGCAAAACCGGTGAAGCGGATATTGGCTTACTTTTCTCTGGATTCCAAAAGAAATTTGGTGAACTGTTTGCTGTCGGCGCCATTAACTTCGCCGCAAATATGGTAGGCATGTTAATTGCGTTCCTCATCGCAGGTTCCGCAATCTTTAGTTTAGTGATGCAAGCCGATCAATATGATGGAATTTCTGATGCTGCATTTTTCGCATCAACGGGGTCATTCGTCGTCGCTGGAATTGTCATGGCATTAGCCAGCTTATTTGGTACCGCATTGACGTGGTTTGCCCCTGCGTTAATCATGAACCATGACTTTAAAATTGGTACTTCTATTTCCGCCAGCTTACAAGCCGTCAAGAAAAACCTATTGCCTGGTTTCCTATTCTTCCTGATTGCCATGGTACTGATGTTTGTCTCTATCATTCCTTTTGGATTAGGTCTGTTTATTTCTATGCCAATTATGTATGCGACATACTACAGCACATACCGCAGTATCTTTTTTACCGAGACTAAACAGTCACAAACCAGCTCATTGATTATGTAATCACAGCTGAGATATCGTGCTCATTTGCTTTGTTGATGGTTTGCAATTTAAAACGACTCAAATCCCCCATTGAGAAACATTTGGGGGATTTTTTATGTGCAAATAAAAAAGGCTGAGCCCAGTTTAAAACTAGACTCAGCCTTTAACGCCTAATATATCAATTAACCGATATATTCTAAGCCATTCATATACGGACGTAATACCTCAGGCACTTCAATACGACCATCCGCTTGCTGGTAATTTTCCAGCACAGCAACCAGAGTACGACCTACCGCTAAACCAGAACCATTCAATGTATGAACCAGTTGGGTTTTCTTATCACTCTTACCACGGAAACGTGCTTGCATACGACGGGCTTGGAAATCCCACATATTTGAGCAAGAAGAGATTTCACGATACGTATTTTGCGCAGGTAACCAGACTTCTAAGTCGTAAGTTTTGCGAGAACCGAAACCAATGTCACCAGTACACAGTAATACTTTACGGTACGGTAAGTTCAATAATTGCAGAACTTTCTCAGCGTGCCCCGTTAACTCTTCCAATGCTGCCATTGATTTTTCTGGATGCACAATTTGCACTAATTCGACTTTATCAAACTGGTGCATACGGATCAGACCGCGCGTATCACGACCATAAGATCCTGCTTCTGAACGGAAGCATGGGGTATGAGCCGTCATTTTCAGAGGAAGTGCGTCTTCATCTAAAATTTCATCACGCACTAAGTTAGTCACAGGCACTTCCGCCGTTGGGATCAACGCATAAGTGCTGCTATCCGCTTCTTCTTCCAATGGTTTAGTGTGGAATAAGTCTTCACCAAATTTAGGTAACTGACCTGTACCATACAGAGTGGCATGGTTGACTAAATAAGGTACATACAGCTCTTGGTAGCCATGTTTTTCTGTGTGCAAGTCCAGCATAAACTGAGCTAATGCACGATGCATACGTGCAATTTGACCTTTCATCACAACAAAACGTGCGCCAGTCAGTTTCACTGCAGCAGGGAAATCTAAACCACCAGCCAGTTCGCCCAAGCTCACATGATCTTTGACTTCAAAATCATATTGGCGCGGTTCACCCCAACGAGAAACTTCCAAGTTTTCTGAATCATCTTTACCATCTGGTACTTCATCATCAGGAATATTCGGGATACTCAATGCAATATCACGGATTTCTTGTTGCAGTTTATCTAACTCTGCTTTAGCAGCATCCAATTTTTCGCCTAATTGGTTCACTTCCAGACGTAATGGCTCAATATCTTCACCACGCGCTTTAGCTGCACCAATAGTTTTCGATCGCGAGTTACGGTCTGCTTGCAGGGTTTCAGTTTCAACTTGTAAAACTTTGCGGCGTTCTTCTAATTCACGCAGCGTTTCCACATCAAGGGTAAAACCCCTGCGAGCCAGTTTTGTAGCAACCGCGTCTAGCTCCGTACGCAGTAAATTTGGATCGAGCATGCTTATCCTGTGATTTTGTTAGTCAATTGTGAGAACGAATATAACGCGCTCCGGCGTTATATTTAAATTATTTTATTGCGTTATAACCTTATCGCATTGACCCGCTTAGCGATAGCGTTTTGTTGCGCTATTTTGATCTTGTTGGGCTAACCAGTCGAGTTTTTCGGCAATTTTGCCTTCTAGCCCACGCGCGGTTGGATAATAGTATTGCGTCGCTTTCATCGGCTCAGGGAAATAGTTTTCACCCGCCGCATACGCGTTAGGCTCATCATGAGCATAACGATACTCTTTGCCAACCCCTAACTCTTTCATTAACTTAGTGGGGGCATTTCTTAAGTGCTCAGGAACATCATAATCTGGCTGCATCTGAGCATCTTTAATCGCGGCTTTATACGCGGTATACACGGCGTTACTTTTCGGGGCACATGCAAGATATACAATGGCTTGAGCAATCGCACGCTCACCTTCTGCAGGCCCTACACGGGTAAAACAATCCCACGCTGAAATAGCGACCTGCATTGCACGAGGATCTGCATTTCCGATATCTTCTGACGCGATTGCTAATAAGCGGCGAGCAACATAGAGTGGGTCACCACCCGCCGTGATAATGCGGGCATACCAATAAAGAGCGGCATCAGGCGCAGAGCCACGAACAGATTTATGAAGTGCTGAAATCAAGTCATAGTAACGGTCGCCTTTATTATCAAAACGAGCCGCTCGTTCGCCACTGACTTCTTTGAGTAACTCCGCCGTTAAAATACGCTGACCTTGATTATCAGCCTCAGCCATATCCGCCATCATTTCTAGCAGATTTAACGAACGTCGCGCATCCCCATTGACTAAGTCAGCAATCATTTTTCTTGTGCTATCGGGGAGAATAATATTTTGCCCGCCTAATCCGCGAACGCTATCCCCGAGAGCTTGAAGTAACACCTCTTCAATTTCGCTACTTTCTAATGATTTTAACAAATAGACTCTCGCACGAGAAAGCAGTGCTGAATTAAGCTCGAATGAAGGGTTTTCCGTTGTCGCGCCAATGAAGGTGATCGTCCCGTCTTCAATGTGGGGTAAAAAAGCATCTTGCTGGCTTTTGTTAAACCGATGAACTTCATCCACAAACAGAATAGTTCTGCGCCCTGCACTAAGATTCTGGCGCGCTTTTTCGATAGACTCACGGATCTCTTTGATCCCCGAAGTCACTGCCGAGATGCGCTCGATATCTGCTTGTGCATAGTGACCAATAACTTCAGCCAATGTGGTTTTACCCGTTCCCGGAGGTCCCCACAAGATCATCGAGTGTAAATGACCTGCCCTAATCGCTCTTGGTAACGGTTTACCTTCGGCAAGTAAATGCTTTTGACCTATATATTGCTCAAGGGTTTCTGGCCGCATACGTGCAGCCAGTGGTTGAAATTCATTTTGTGAAAAATCGAGAGACAAGTTACCCACGAGATCCTCTTTACCCCCTAGAGATTAGTGAGCGCGAGAACGCTGGTCATCCAAAGTGACCCCTTTCGGTACCGTAAATTTAAATTTACTTGGATCAACTGGCCCATTTTTTTGCTGTTTTAGTTGATATGCGCTCGTTTGGCCATCTTGCTCCACCGCAGCAAATTTTTCAATCGTACCTTGTGGGTTAACGGTAATAGAGAAACTTTTTAGCGTGCCATTAGTTTGTTTTGGCTTTAAATCAAACGTATTGCCTTGTTGGACAATAGAATACTGCTTCCAATCCTTCGGATTATTACGCGTTAATAACAGGAATGGCGTATCTTGGGTAGCATCGGCTAAATTTGTCACCGTCACTTGCTCAACAAAAGGGTTATAAAACCACAGATTTTTACCGTCTGATACCAGAACACTTTCATCCGGCGAAGTCATATTCCAGTTAAATAGGTTAGGACGTTCAATCCATAAGTCACCAACACCTTCTTGGATCAAATCACCTTCTGGACTAGTGACTTTTTGTGAGAAGCTTGCTTGGAAGCTATTCACCTTACTCAGGCGGTCTTGAAGGTCTTGACTCGCATCTGCCAATACTTGACCTACGTTTAAACTCAGGGCTAATGCACCTAATAACATCATTTTTTTCATCGAGAAAAGACCTTTAAATTAATACCTCAAGCGGCGTATGTCTTTATACACCCCTTGAATTAAACCAGCAATTAGCACATGAAATATTAATATCCCATTGATGGCGGAGCTAATACCTCTCGGTTACCATTATGTCCAGGTTCACTCACAATTCCTTGATCTTCCATTTGCTCAACAATTCGAGCAGCACGGTTGTAACCGATACGGAATTGACGTTGCACACCAGAGATAGAGACTCTTTGTTTTTCAACAACAAATTCAACTGCTTGATCAAATAATGGGTCAAGATCTTCATCGCCATTATCTGAACTGCCGCCCCCTTCGCTGTCATCGCTGCACGTCGTAATACTGTCGATATATTGCGGTTTGCCACGCGCTTTCCAGTCATTAACGACAGCATGAACTTCTTGGTCACGCACAAATGCGCCATGAACACGTACAGGAATTGATGAGTTAGGTGGCAAGTAAAGCATATCCCCCATACCCAACAATGATTCCGCGCCACCTTGGTCAAGAATAGTTCTAGAGTCGATTTTACTGGATACCGTAAAGGCTATACGGGTTGGAATATTGGCTTTAATTAACCCTGTAATGATGTCAACGGATGGGCGCTGTGTTGCTAATACTAGGTGGATACCCGCAGCTCGCGCTTTTTGCGCTAAGCGAGCAATAAGCTCTTCCACTTTTTTCCCTGCGGTCATCATTAAGTCAGCAAATTCATCAACCATCACCACAATATACGGTTCTTTTTTCAGCATTGGATGTTCTACATCCATGCTGTCACCCGGTTTCCAGAACGGATCAGGAATTGGTCGATTCATCTCTGCCGCAGCTTTGATTTTATCGTTATAGCCAGCAAGGTTACGCACACCCAATGCAGACATGAGTTTATAACGGCGCTCCATCTCGTTAACACACCAACGCAGTGCATTAGCGGCATCCTTCATATCTGTCACGACTTCGGTTAATAAATGTGGGATCCCTTCATAAATAGAGAGTTCTAACATTTTCGGGTCAATCATAATAAAGCGAACATCTTCAGGTTTAGCTTTATATAAAATACTGAGGATCATAGCGTTGACCCCCACAGATTTACCTGACCCTGTGGTACCTGCGACTAATAAATGAGGCATTTTTGCCAAGTCAGCAACAACCGGCTCGCCTTCAATGTCTTTTCCTAGAACTATCGTCAATGGTGATGGATTTTTTCTAAAATCATCACAATCTAAGACTTCACTTAAGTACACCGTTTGACGTTTTTCATTCGGTAATTCGAGACCCACATAAGGTTTGCCCGGAATCACTTCAACGACACGTACTGCTGTCGTCGATAACGAGCGAGCAAGGTCTCTTGATAACGTTGAAATACGAGCGGCTTTCACGCCAGGTGCTAAATCTAACTCAAAACGCGTTATAACAGGACCTGGAGAGAATCCGACAACTTCTGCTTTGACGCGGTAATCATTTAAGCGAGCTTCAATCAGCCTTGCGGTTTGCTCTAATTTGAACATATCCACTGGCTCTTCTTGTTCCGGTGGGCTCGCCAGCAGGTCAAGAGATGGCATTGGCGTCGTCGGTTTTGGTAACGGTTGGTCGTTACGCACTAAGAATGGGTGGAATAAGCTATCCTGCTGTGGCTGCTGTGGCTGCTGTGGCTGCTGTGGCTGCTGTGGCTGCTGTGGCTGCTGTGGCTGCTGTGCTGCAGTTTGAGGCTGCCCCGCCGGATGAGCAACAAATTCATTTCCATTATGCACAGGCGCTATCGGCTGTTCTTGGGTTATCGAATGAGCTTGCACTGGTGGTTCGGTAAATGACGGCATAAACAGCGGCGCTGCTGGCTCATCATCAACTAAATCATCCACCGGCGAGAAACGCTCAAATGCCGATAATGGCGTACTTAAATCAATTTTAGGTTCAAAATCATCCGCATCATTATCCAGCTCATGCTCATCATCGGCATGGGCAGTAAAGCGATGGATATCAGAAGGTGAAGTTTGCTCCGTTGGCACTATTTGTTTTGTAGGTTCAAAAGCTGGCGTAAATGCCGGAGCAGAAGCCCAACGATGTTCAATTTCTGGCTGAGTAAACGTACTCGCAGGCATATAATCCTGCGGAGTTTCTGGCTCTGGTGCAGGAACAGAATCAACCGCAGGCTGGTTAACCTGAAATGCAGTGTCAAACTCCTGCATATCGACTTCAGGCTCACCGTAGCGTTGACGTTGCTGCTCTAAGAATTGAACGCGCAGTAATCTTTCTTGCTCTAGTTCATCGTCAGTTTTTACTTCATTTTCAGGCTCTTCAGCCGCAGACCATTGCTGATAAACCCGCTCACGCTGAGAGGCTTCCTCTTGACGACGCTGAAGCTCCGCATCGCGCTGAGACGGAATACGAATGCCATACAGTTCACGGCGAGTCGGCAAGCGAACCGGATTTGGACGAGGTAATTCTGGCTCCAGATTCTTTTTCACTTGCGCGTGGCGTTCCATCGCTGCAATCGAAATACCCGCAGCGGCTAGCGCGGCAGGATTGGCGACACGGCTAGTTACCGATGATTCACTCACGTCAGGGCTTCCCATATCAATGGTGGGCTCTACAGGCGCAAACTGTGATGATGTAAATGTTGGAGCTGCCGGCTTGGACTCAAAAACAGGTTCTGGAACAAAAGCGGGCTCAGGTGTAAATGTCGGTTCTTGAGGTATAACAGGTGCAGGAGAAAATGCCTGCGTTGGTGCCACTTGAGGCTGATAATCATCAGGCACTTCAAAATGGTAAGTTTGCTGCTCTTTAGTCGCTGAAGGCTCTTCTGTCGCGGAAAATGTCGGTAAAACTGTATTTTCCGTTGGTTGAGCAGTAAAAGTAGGCTGCTCTGCCAAAGAAGCGCTTGGCTGGACTGGCTCAATAACAGTTTGCGCTTCAGAAGCTAACAGAGGATCAGCCATAACCTGTGGTTCAACCGCAGGCTGTACGTCCTCAGAAATGAGCTCAGAGACTGTTGGCGCGGAAAACAGTACATCATCCGCATCAAATTGTTGGTTTTCATCATTTGCTTGATGCTCAGCAATTTGAGCACGCTGTAGCGCCTCTTCGGTTTCTTCAACCTCATAATCGTGGTCATCTAGATCATCACCACGCGCTCGATTTGTCAGTAATGTAATTGGAAGTAGTATCCCTGCCCCAATTTTTTCCGCGATCGTAAGCCAAGACCATCCAGTGAAAAGAGTAAAACTGATAGCCCAGAGGAATAACAGCGCCAAGGTTGCACCCAATGAATTAAACCACGGCATAATTGCAGTACTGAATACACTGCCAATGACCCCGCCAGAAGCGAAGTTTGGTAAATCATCAAAATTGAGGGCAGCTAAACCACAGGATGACAAGATCAGCGCTAACCCGCCAATCAAGCGTAAAGAAAGTGAGAAAAAGTCAATATAACGACGCTGACTTTCATAATGATAAATTGCCCAACACCCGAGCAACAATAACGGAGGAATCGCAAATGCAAGAATACCAAATGCAGAAAATAGGATATCCGCACTCCATGAGCCAATGCTTCCCCCTAAATTTTTGACGGGAGCATCCCAGTTAGTTTGTGACCAACTTGGGTCTGAAGGGTTAAAGCTCCATAATGCGACCATAAGAAAAATCGCGCAGAGGCAGATGACCAACAAAATCACCTCTAATAGCCGTCTGCCGCTACTCAGCTTTTTAAATTTGATGTACTTATCTTCGGTATATTCTTGGCTCATTATTGTTTCTTTACTGACTGATGTTCTTGCTTAATACGTGATTATTCTATGATTATTCTAACACTAATCCCCTAAACGTGCCTGCTTTAAGGAGATTAAGACAAATTATCACACCATAGAGACCATAAGATTCAGTATTTCATCTTACGAATGAGGTTTCAAACTCTATTTAAGGTCAAAATTCTTAATTGTTTATAGCTTTAAAATCAATAAATTGAAATGAAAATTTCTGACTAAATTTGAGGTCTCTTGAGTACAGCAGACAAGATCGTGTTTAAAAAAGAATCATTAAGGGGACAGAGAGAAAAGTGAGTGTTCCTAAAACGGAACAACGCTGAGTAAACTCAGCGTTGAAACAGCAGTGCGACAACAATGCAGATTGCTGTGCAGGAATGATGAATACAAAGTACGATTAGCGAGTTTTAATCACTAAACGGTTGCTTTGTTTCACTTCTTCCATAACTACGTAGGTACGAGTATCGTTTACACCCGGAAGGCGTAATAAGGTTTCACCTAGCAGTTTACGATATGCGGACATATCTGGCACACGCGTTTTCAACAGATAGTCAAAGTCACCAGAAACAAGGTGACATTCTTGAATTTCTTCAAGTTTTTGAACTGCTGTGTTGAATTGTTCAAAGACATCAGGAGCCCCACGGTTTAACGTAATTTCAACGAAAACCAGCAGTGATGCATCTAAATAGTGTGGGTTTAACAGCGCGGTATAGCCAGAAATGAACCCTTGTCTTTCAAGACGACGAACACGCTCTAAACATGGTGTTGGAGATAAACCAACGCGCTTAGATAGTTCAACGTTAGAGATACGCCCGTCTTTTTGCAATTCGTTCAGTATATTCCTGTCAATCCGGTCAAGGTCTTTGCCAGGACGCTTTTTATTGTCAATCATCTCTTATCTCTCTTTCTCTAATTGTTATTTTCATATCTTATAAAACGGCCCCATCTATACGTCAGTCTTCCTAAGCGGACTAGCGGGCGTGGAACCTATTCTATTCGTCATAACTGAAGTTCTCGTAAACCGAATAATTGTTTACAATCGTCGCGACATTGCCTGAATGTGTGACGTAAAGTTAATTTTCCAGTAAGAACAAAAATGCGCCATTTCCATTGACCTGCTAGATAATTAACTCTTAGATAGATGTTTTCGCAAATGCGCAGCCGATTGTCAAAGTAAATGAATAAAAATCAGTACAAGATTTCGGTTTTTTTTTCAGTAAAACGTTTCGCAGACCTAATTCAAGATAATTCCTAAAATTACCATTTCGTGATTAAAGCACTTTCCCTTCTATTTTTTAACTCTTAATTGGTACTACCTATCAGAAAAATTTGTTCTGTCCATATGAATGAACAGTTAAATCACTTTTGTTACCCCCCTATTTCTCCTACAATCGTGTTTATGCTTTTTCGAGACTAAAAGAGGAATTCATGAGCACAACCACACATCGCAAGTTAATCATTTTAGGTTCAGGTCCTGCCGGTTATACCGCAGCCGTTTACGCAGCTCGCGCAAATTTACACCCTGCACTGATTACTGGGGTGGAAAAAGGCGGTCAATTAACCACAACTACCGAAGTTGAAAACTGGCCGGGTGATCCTGAAGGCTTAACAGGTCCAGGACTCATGGAGCGCATGCATGCCCATGCAGAAAAATTCGAAACGGAAATCATCAACGACCACATTACAAAAGTAGACTTCCAACAGCGTCCTTTCCGTTTGTTCGGTGGTGAGACTGAATACACCTGTGATGCATTAATCATCGCAACGGGTGCATCGGCTCGTTATATTGGCTTACCATCTGAAGAAGCATTTAAAGGTCGCGGTGTTTCCGCTTGTGCAACCTGCGATGGTTTCTTCTATCGTAACCAAAAAGTCGCCGTAGTTGGCGGTGGTAATACTGCGGTTGAAGAAGCGCTCTATCTTTCTAATATTGCGTCTGAAGTGCATTTAATTCACCGTCGTGACAGCTTCAGAGCAGAAAAAATCCTAGTCAACCGACTGATGGATAAAGTCGAAAATGGTAATATCGTTCTGCACACTGACAATACTCTAGATGAAGTTCTGGGTGATGACATGGGCGTGACTGGCGTTCGCTTACGTTGCACCAAAACAGATAAAACAGAGGATATCGAGGTAATGGGTGCCTTTATTGCTATTGGTCATAGCCCAAACACCGCGATTTTCGATGGTCAGTTAGCCTTAAATAATGGGTATATAAAAGTGCAGTCCGGTACTAACGGTAACGCGACCCAAACGTCTGTTGAAGGGATCTTTGCCGCGGGCGATGTCATGGACCACATCTATCGTCAAGCCATTACATCTGCGGGAACTGGTTGCATGGCAGCATTAGATGCAGAGCGCTATCTTGATGGATTAGCCGATAAGAAATAATTTTCTAACCCAGCCTTAATTTAAGCCTCATTCTGTCCGTTCATCGAAACGAAATAGAATGGGGCTTTTTATTTATCCATTTCACAAAAATAAGCATCGCACCGCTAAGTGAATTAGGAGCAAGTTTATGTTGTTCTTTTGGCTCCCTATCTATACTCAGCTTCATCATCTTATTCACTAAGGAATTGACATGGAGCCACAAACGCAAAAAGAATCAGTGAGTAAATTGGCATATCTGATTGTTATTTTGTTATCGGTTATTCAAGGGATTATCATCACTGGTACGCTAGATTACTCCATTCGTACCAATGTTGAATTAGATCCTATATGGATCTATTTGCCTATGGTATTCGCCATTTTTGTGCCTTCTGTGATCAGTTTTCTTATTACAAATGCCAAACAACCTGCTTTTTATCTGAATATCATCCTGACCATCATTCTTATCGGTTGGATTAATACTTGGCAGAACTTAGAAACAGGGTCTTCATCCAGTAGTGAACCCTTCCTCGCGGTGAGCACGCTAACCGTCCTGATTTTCTTTTTGCTACCATGGATGCAAAATCGCCAAGCCACGGGTAGATGGAAAGCTCATTACAGCTGCTTAGTCGGGCACTATTTCCGCAATACGCTATTTGGCTTTTTTGCCTGTGCTATTGGTGGCTTATTAGCGTTTATTGTTAAACAAGCCAGTTTCTTATTCGGCATTGTTAATCTGACGACACTCAGTCATTTCCTTAACAATGATTACATCCTTTGGGTCGCTTTTTTACTTGGCTTCAATATCAGCGTGCTGTTTTTGCGCTCTAAATTAGTGATGCAGCTGAACAATATCGCCAAGTATTTTTCACAATTTTTCCTACCTTTACTCAGTTTAATCGCCGTAATTTTCTTAGCCGGATTGACGGTTTCCATATTAACTGGTGTGCATTACACAGCTTCAGAGCTAGGTTCTGGCACCATGCTCTGCTTTGTGATTTTAAATATTATCTTTATTAATGCCCTTTATGGTGATGGCACAACCCAATTCCAATTTAAATCGATTATCAATGGCTTTGTACTGATCAGCATCGTCTTATTAAATGCATTTTCTGCACTTTCTCTGTACGGTATTTTCGTTCGTGTTAGCCAATATAGCTGGAGTGTAAGTAGGCTATATGCATTTACTATTGCACTATTCTTAGCCCTGATTATTTTAGCTTACAGTATCGCAATCATTATAAAACGACACCGCTGGGCATTCGCCCTCGGTGGGATAAATAAGGTCGCCATTCTTGGTTTAATCGCCACTATCTTAATCATTAATAGTCCTATTGGTGACTTCCAACGTATCGCAGTCAATAGCATTATGGCGGCCGTTGAGAAAGGCAAAATTAAAGTTAACTACGATTTGTCTTATAACTTAGAGAAGTTAGGTGTGCGGGGAAAAGAGGCGTTAGCAAAATTGGAGCAAGATCCTGATACGAAAGCACAGCTCAAAGTTGGCGCTTACTCTGATGTCCCTAAACCGCTTAAAGAGGTTCTTATCATTGCCAAAGGCAGTCAACCATTGCCACAAAACTGGTTTGATATGGAAGACGGTATCCGTGACGCATGGAATTGCACCAATTATTACAGCAATTATGAATGCCTTGGATTTATGACCGATGCAAATAACGATGGAACTGACGACGTGGTGATGTGCTACTCCATACCCGAGTCCCTTGATTATGAATGTACTATTTGGCAGTCCGTGGATAACACATGGAAATTAGTCGATACGCAAAGAGAGGTATTCGACGATATGCCATCCAAAAAAACAGCATGGGATAAGCTACTTAACAACCAGTTTATATTGAAACCAAAAACCTGGTTGCAAATTGTTCCTGAATAACTGACTGACTTCCTCTCGCGATTTCAATCTAAAATGTAGGTGGCTTAACAATTATAAATTATGCCACCTTATTTTTTGGTCATAATAACGGTAACATCCTCTGCTCGCTCGAATTTAATTATATGACAATCAATATAATTTACCTTTATAAAACATATTGATAACAAAAATTGTTCTATTCAAATATCTAACTTTTATTATGTAACATCTCCAATGGAAGCTGTTATGATAGGTAAAAATTCGGTTAGATTTGATGACAAAGTCAACTATCTTAACTGCACTCAATAACATGAAAACTACACCTGCTAACTAAATCATTATGGATAAATCAAGACAGACTGAATTGGTGCGTTGGTTAAAACAACACAGCGCTCCTGCCAAGCGTTGGCTCCGAATTTCTATGCTCTTAGGCATAGTCAGTGGTTTATTAATTATTGCGCAAGCTTGGTTAATCGCAGTGATTTTACAAGCCTTGCTGATGGACCATATTCCTCGAGAGCAACTGCTCACCGACTTTACTTTATTGATTAGTGTCTTTATTTTACGAGGCATTGTTCACTATCTGCGCGAACGAGCGGGTTACCATTGTGGGCAAGTCGTTAGGCAGCAAGTCCGTAGTATGGTGTTAGATAAACTACAAGAACTAGGTCCCGTGTGGGTAAAAGGCAAACCTGCTGGCAGCTGGGCAACCATCATTCTTGAGCAAATTGAAGATATGCAAGATTACTACTCTCGCTATCTTCCTCAAATGTATCTCGCCACCATCATCCCAATCATGATCCTGATTGCCATCTTCCCATTTAACTGGGCTGCGGCATTAATTTTATTTGCTACTGCACCATTAATTCCTATTTTCATGGCATTAGTTGGGCTAGGCGCTGCAGATGCTAACCGTCGAAACTTCTTAGCATTGAGCCGTTTGAGTGGTAGCTTCCTTGACCGATTACGAGGATTGGATACTCTTCGTCTATTTTTCCGTGGCAAAGCGGAAGTGACTCAAATTCGTGAATCCACCGAAGATTTTCGCTCTCGGACGATGGAAGTGCTCCGCATGGCGTTTTTATCGTCAGGTGTCTTAGAGTTTTTTGCCTCTATTTCTATTGCCGTCGTTGCC
This sequence comes from Providencia sp. PROV033, assembly GCF_028484855.1. Lineage (NCBI taxonomy): Bacteria > Pseudomonadati > Pseudomonadota > Gammaproteobacteria > Enterobacterales > Morganellaceae > Providencia > Providencia sp. PROV033. Next base: position 29,913 of record NZ_JAMPSW010000014.1, read on the forward strand.
GTTTACTTTGGTTTTTCCTACCTCGGGGAATTGAGCTTCGGTAGCTATGGTCTGCCCGTTACCCTATTTGCGGGTTTCCTTGCTTTAATTTTATCCCCTGAGTTCTTCCAGCCTCTGCGCGATTTAGGGACTTACTACCACGCTAAAGCTCAAGCTGTGGGCGCCGCTGAATCACTTGTAACCCTACTCGAAAGCCAAGCTGATGAAAAATCACCTCAAGGCAACAAGGTCATTGATAATCAACCGATTCGCATTGAAGCCAAACAGCTGGAAATTCTCTCCCACGATGGCGCTATCCTTGCGGGTCCTCTTGATTTTACAGTTGAGCCACAACAACGCATCGCATTAGTTGGGCAAAGTGGTGCGGGTAAAAGCTCCTTATTAAACTTATTACTCGGTTTCCTTCCTTACCGTGGCTCTATCACCATTAATGGTCATGAACTCAATCAGCTATGCTCTGATGAATGGAGAGCGTTGGTCGGCTGGGTAGGACAAAACCCACATTTGCCAGAACAGACGTTGAAAGAAAACATTTGTTTGGGTAAACCTGATGCAACAGAGGCGGAAATTCAATCTGCGATTGAAAAAGCGTATGTTGCAGAATTTCTGCCAAACTTACCTGATGGATTAAACACGCGTTTAGGTGATTTTGCTGCGCGCCTTTCTGTTGGTCAGGCCCAGCGTGTGGCCGTCGCTCGCGTGCTATTAAAGCCGTCACGTTTATTGCTATTAGATGAACCCGCTGCGAGCTTAGATGCCCATAGCGAGCAGCGTGTCATGGAAACATTAAACCAACTCTCCGAGCAGCAAACGACGCTCTTAGTGACCCATTTACTCGAAGAAACGATGGATTACGACCAAATTTGGGTAATGGCAAATGGACAAATTATTCAACGTGGTAATTACCAACAACTGAGCCAGTCTGAAGGTGCCTTTGCCCAGTTGCTTGCTCACCGCCAAGAGGAGCTTTAAAAATGAAAGTATTACTGCCCTTCTTAGCCCTCTATCGCCGCCATTGGTTTTTGATTTCATTAGGGATCATTCTGGCAATTGTCACTCTACTTGCAAGTATTGGGCTGCTTACCCTATCAGGATGGTTCTTAGCGGGTGCTGCTATCGTGGGTGCTCCGGGGATCTATTTCTTTAACTATATGTTGCCAGCCGCAGGTGTCCGTGGTGCTGCCATTTTTCGTACCGCAGGACGCTATGCCGAGCGCTTAGTTAGCCACGATGCCACTTTTAAGGTCTTAGCCCATCTACGCGTTTTCGCTTTCAGTAAAGTGCTACCGCTGTCTCCTGGTGGGATCAGCCGTTTCCGCCAAGGGGATTTATTAAATCGATTGGTTGCCGATGTGGAGACTTTAGACCATCTTTACTTACGAGTTCTGTCTCCAATAGTTAGCGCCTTCTTTGTGACATTTGTGCTAATCATCGGTCTGAGCTTCCTTGACCCTCGCCTTGCATGGACTCTAGGCGGCGTAATGTTGTTTTTACTGTTCACGATGCCGATTGTTTTTTATCGTGCGGGTAAACCTATTGGGCACGAACTCACCGAACTCCGTGGTAATTACCGCACCGTTTTAACTTCTGCATTACAAGGACAAGCTGAATTAGCCTTGTTTGGTGCCACTCAACGTTTTCGCCAAAACTTATCTAACATCGAAAATTCATGGCAAGCGCGTCAACAGCAACAAGCTGCACTCACGGGGCTATCTCAAGCAATTATTCTCTGTGCATCAGGACTGACAGCAACCTTGCTATTATGGATGGCTGCTGAGCATGTGGGGGGAAATACACAACCGGGTGCGTTGATTGCTTTATTCGTTTTCTGTGCATTGGCTGCATTTGAAGCCTTAGGTCCTGTGGCTGTGGCATTCCAACACATGGGACAAGTCATCGCGTCAGCGACTCGAGTGTCCCAATTAATGCATGCGAAGCCAGAAGTGAGCTTTGTTAATCAAAGTCACGAGCTGAAGTCTCTTGAAAGTTTAATGATTGATAATGTGACCTTTACGTATCCAGAGCAACCTTTCGCGGTTATCAAAAAAGTCTCATTATTCGTCAAGCAAGGTCAACATATTGCGTTATTAGGAAAAACCGGCTGTGGAAAATCGACCCTACTTCAATTACTCACTCGTGCTTGGGATGTCGACAGTGGCGTGATTACGATTAACGGTCAGCCAATTCAAGAATACAGTGAAGAAGCGCTGCGTGGAGCAATGTCTGTTGTGCCTCAGCGTGTCCATGTGTTCAGTGATACCTTACGCAACAACTTACTGCTGGCGAATGAACAAGCCTCTGACGAACAACTTTGTGATGTTTTAACCCAAGTCGGCTTAGATAACTTATTGGATACCCAATTAAAATTAAATGCTTGGATGGGTGAAGGTGGTCGTCAATTATCAGGAGGAGAGCAGCGCCGCTTAGGTATCGCTCGTGCACTTTTACATGATGCGCCACTGGTATTAATGGATGAGCCTACCGAAGGGCTAGATGCCCATACTGAGCAACAAATTCTCAGTTTACTCAAACAAAAATGTGCAGATAAAACCCTGATAGTTATCACCCATCGTCTGCAAGGTTTAGAGCAAATGGATACTATCTGTGTGATGGATAATGGCGAAATCATTGAACAAGGCTCCCACCAGCAACTGTTAGCTGAGCAAGGTCGCTATTATCAATTCCATCAGCGTCATTTGGTTCAGCAAACTCGCTGAGGTGTACCATGTACCAGTTAGATGACGACTCTTATCTGTTCCCTCCCGTGTCTGAAGCGATGCGGGAACCTAATGGATTATTAGCGATTGGCGGAGATTTATCATCCCGCCGATTACAATCTGCGTATTATGATGGTATTTTTCCCTGGTTTAACCCTGGAGAAGTACCATTATGGTGGTCTCCTGATCCTCGAGCTGTTTTGATGGTGGGTGATCTGCATATCAGCCGCTCCATGATCAAAACATTAAAAAAATCCCCTTATCGCATTACCATAAATCATGCATTTAAAAATGTGATTGAAGCTTGTGCAGTACGTCAAGAAGGGACTTGGATCCTGCCTTCCGTACAGGCTGGCTATCTCGCTTTACATCAAGAGGGTTTAGCGCACTCGATTGAGGCATGGCATGGCGAGAAATTGGTTGGAGGCTTATACGGCGTGAACATGGGACACCTGTTTTGTGGGGAATCCATGTTCAGTAAAATGAATGATGCATCCAAATGTGCTTTTATTACATTCTATTTTCATTTTTTGCGCTATAATGGGCAACTTTTTGATTGTCAGGTACTTAACCACCACACCGCCTCACTGGGTGCAACGGAGATCTCCCGCAGGGATTTCCTTCATATTCTTTACCGGTGGCGTGATCTGCGAATTGACCCAGCATGCTGGTTACCACAGTCAATTGATTTACCACAATCATTTGAAAAATCACCACTTTTTAAGAAATAAAAAGTGACAATACAGTAATTTTATCCCCAACTGTGCGAAAGAAAGATCGCTTTAAAATGCGACACTTCTTTACTTAGTGTGGGTTTTTGGGCATTATCTTGCCCGTAAAAAATCACGGTTATTAGACTTAGAGGATTAGATGGCCAAAGAAGATAATATTGAAATGCAGGGAACGGTTTTGGATACCCTGCCAAATACAATGTTCCGCGTTGAACTGGAAAATGGTCACGTCGTGACTGCACACATCTCTGGTAAAATGCGTAAAAACTACATCCGCATTCTGACAGGCGACAAGGTAACTGTAGAGTTAACTCCTTATGACCTGAGCAAAGGTCGTATCATTTTCCGTAGCCGCTGATTTTCGATTTTCAGGCAAGGCCTGACAAGACCACAGGTGCCCAAGACACCTGTGGTACTAGCTATTGTCAGATTACAGCATCCTCTGGAGAGGCCTTGTGTACGCTACTGAAGCTGTATGTCAGTGTGTGACTATTTTCATCAAGTCCGATACTCACCGAGCCACCATTCGTTAACGAACCAAATAACAGTTCATTCGCTAATGGTTTCTTCAGGTTATCCTGAATGACACGCGCCATAGGTCGGGCACCCATTGTTTTGTCATACCCTTTTTCACATAACCAACGGCGAGCTGCTTGGCTAACCTCAATCGAAACGCCCTTCTCATCCAGCTGAGCTTGCAGCTCGACAATGAACTTATCAACCACCTGTGTGATGATATCCATCGACAGTGAATTAAACCAAATGATGCCATCAAGACGGTTACGGAACTCCGGTGAAAATGTCTTTTTGATTTCTGACATTGCATCCGTACTATTGTCTTGCTCTGCAAAGCCAATCGAACGACGCTGAGTTTCTTGTACTCCTGCGTTTGTTGTCATCACAACAATCACATTGCGGAAATCCGCTTTACGACCGTTATTATCAGTTAACGTACCGTGATCCATCACTTGCAGAAGGATATTGAACACATCGGGGTGCGCTTTTTCAATTTCATCCAATAACACCACGGAATGTGGGTGCTTGATAACCGCATCGGTTAACAAACCGCCTTGGTCAAAGCCCACATACCCTGGAGGCGCACCAATCAACCGACTAACCGTATGGCGTTCCATATATTCGGACATATCAAAGCGCAATAGTTTCACATCCAATGCTTTCGCTAATTGGACCGTCACCTCGGTTTTACCCACCCCTGTTGGTCCTGCAAATAAGAAGGAGCCTACGGGTTTATGCTCTAGCCCTAAACCAGCGCGATTCATCTTAATCGCTTCAGAAAGCGCTTCAATCGCATTGTCTTGCCCGAAAACTAACATTTTCAAGCGAGAGTCTAAGGTTCTTAAGCGGTCTTTGTCGCTGGATGAAACCGTTTTTTCTGGAATACGCGCAATACGTGCCACCACGGTTTCAATTTCAGGTACACCAATCGTTTTCTTCCGCTTACTTGGAGCAACTAAACGAGTTCTTGCACCTGCTTCATCAATGACATCAATTGCTTTATCTGGCAGATGGCGGTCAGTAATGTATTTCACAGACAAGTCCACCGCTGCTTGAATCGCTTTTGCGGTGTAACGAACATCATGATGGGACTCATATTTTGGCTTCAAGCCATTAATAATACGCACCGTCTCTTCAGGGGACGGCTCCACAATATCAATTTTTTGGAAACGGCGAGCTAATGCCCTATCTTTCTCAAAAATATTACTGAACTCTTGATATGTGGTGGAACCAATCACTCGAATACGCCCACTCGATAAAAGTGGCTTAATCAAGTTTGCGGCATCGACTTGCCCACCCGATGCGGCTCCCGCCCCAATAATGGTGTGAATTTCATCGATAAACAGGATGCTTTTCGGATCTTTTTCCAGCATTTTTAGCAACGCTTTGAAACGTTTCTCAAAGTCGCCACGATATTTTGTTCCTGCTAGCAACGAACCAATGTCCAAGGAATAAATAGTGCAATCCTTCATCACTTCAGGGACATCGTTTTGTTCAATGCGCCATGCTAAGCCTTCTGCAATCGCTGTTTTACCCACGCCGGATTCCCCAACTAATAATGGGTTATTCTTACGGCGACGGCATAGTACTTGAATAGTACGCTCTAATTCAGCTTGACGTCCCACCAGCGGGTCAATATTCCCTTTCTTAGCCTGCTGGTTAAGATTCGTGGTGAAGTTGTCCATATGGTCTTCTGAGACTGGCTGCTCTTCGCTTGACGGAGCATTGTTAGAAGCATCCTCTTCTGAGGAGGATGAATCCTCACCTTTGATGGTTCCGTGAGAAATGTAATTAACCACATCAAGGCGGCTAACATCATGCTTATGTAATAGATAGGCGGCTTGTGATTCTTGTTCACTAAAAATCGCCACCAGCACATTAGCGCCAGTCACTTCATTACGCCCTGATGATTGAACATGAAAAACAGCACGTTGCAGCACGCGCTGGAAACTCAATGTCGGCTGAGTATCTCGTGTATCATTTTCAGGTAATAACGGTGTAGTTTGGGCAATAAAATGTTCAAGCTCTTGTCTAAGGGCAACCAAATCAACCTTACAAGCCTCTAATGCTTCACGCGCAGAGATATTACTCAACAACGCCAGCAATAGGTGCTCCACAGTCATAAATTCATGGCGATTGTCTTTCGCTCTGGTAAAAGCGACATTTAGACTAAGCTCCAGTTCTTGATTGAGCATAAGCACCTCCCAAAATTGATATTAAGACTCTTCAGACTTTCTCTATAGTACACAATAAAGGATATTCATGTTCCCTTGCAAAAGCATTGACTTGAGCGGCTTTCGTTTCTGCAACTTCAGCAGTATAAACACCGCAAACACCTTTACCTTGAAAATGCACATCTAACATTATCTGTGTAGCGCGTTCTTCATCAAAAGAAAAGTATTTTTGTAACACTTCAACAACAAAATCCATCGGCGTGTAATCATCATTATTTAACAAAACCTTATACATTGATGGTGGTTGCAGCGCCTTTTCAACTTCATCTTTAAAAATTGTGTCAGTTTTAAATGTGCCCAGAAAATCACTCATTACTTTCTTGCTCAGTCGTGTTGCTCAGTGTGGAAATTCAATTTAAGCATAGCCTTTATTATCAATGATATCTATCCGTTAAATAGCACTTCAATAAAGCTAGGTCATTAAAAATATTTTGTCTTCATTTTGATACTAAATACTCAATTTACGTCAGTGTACCATGGGCTGATAGCAGACTTGTAGATCCTAAATTTTGTGATCCATATCAAATAATTTAAAAATTCGCGAAAAACGCTCATCGGATTATTTTCAGTTTACTCAAAAAGCCAAAATCCGACTCTTGACCAAATATCCCTATCCAATACAGTATGAAATGCGAGCGATAAACCTCGTATTTATACCTAGTTTGCATGTGTATTTTATGCATGTATATAAACAGTAAGTAGCAAACTGAAAGGACAGAAATATGAATACAGGTACGGTGAAGTGGTTCAATAATGCGAAAGGTTTTGGTTTTATCTGCCCAACAGATGGCGGAGATGATGTATTTGCACATTACTCCACAATCCAAATGGACGGTTACCGAACACTGAAAGCGGGCCAGAAGGTTAACTATAGTGTTGGTGCTGGTCCTAAAGGCTCTCATGCTGACGTCATTATCCCAATTACTGAAAGCGGTGAAGAGAAAGCAGAATAAATTAGGGTAATAGAGCACAGTTAATTATTTTTAAGGGGTAAATAATTAACTGTGGCTATTTAAATTAAAACAGTTCCAAATTAAGAAAGCATGCAATAAATATTATTGTTCTTCCGTGGCTTGTAGATGACGCATATCTCCATACAGTTCAGTTAATAACTGATATTGCTCTTCGTCATAAAAAGCGCACTTGCCTTCACCGAATTCTTTTGCCACTTCAATCATAAATTTTACGGTCGTTGCAATATCCACTTCATGACTCGCCCCCGTTGAACAACCCGGTACAACAGTTTCCGTACAAATTGCAACACCAACAACAGGTACTGTCGTCGAAACCGCTGGCTGCATGATACTGTTTAAATGATGAAGCCCATTACCATAAGGAGTGATATCTTGGATTGCTAGTGGGAAAGTGACCGCATTCTGTCCACTACTCCACTCCATTAAACGCAGCAAATCCTCAGAAACAGGCAGGATATATCCTGATTTAACCGTAGGTGATAGTGCGTACCCTTTATGGTTAATCAGGCGATTTCCTTTAGTCGTATCCACCGATAAAATCGCATCTGCTTCAGGAATGCTTTCGTGGAGATTCATCGTCACATCTTCCAACGGGGAATCCATAAAATCGACTGGAGTATGTGGACGAGTAGGTGCATTTGGGCAGATATGCGTGGTAATGATCACATCGCCTAATAACGTGTCACCTCGCTGCTGCATTTGCGCCAGTTTTAATCCTGTTGTGATGGCGGCGATTGCACCATCAGCATCAGAGACAACGCCAATGCGTGAAGGTCTTGCACCGAGTCCACCTAAACGCCCAATAATGCCGAGGGTTGGCGCATTTTTACCTTGAGACTTACCTTGTTGACCGGGGATCGTAATTCTGACGAAATCACTTTGACCTTTTTGATCGACGACAGTCGTTGAAATGACTTGAACCTCGGGGAAATCTTGAAACAACTGAACGACATCATGCCCACTTACATTCGCACAATCGAGTAGCTCATAAACGCACAAAGTTTGCTTTAGAGTCATTGTACTTCCTTTAATTCTAATTATTTTTTTCGAGTTTTAGAGCGAACGAGCACCAAAAGGGCACCCGTTCGCTCTGAATACCCCTTAACTAAAGACAAAGGGTATATTTCCTGATGAAGGCGTATTCACGCACTTTGAATGGTATTTAATTATTATTTACTGCGACTACTCATTACTGCTTACTGAACTTTTACGACTATTTTTACTGCTTTATATCACAAGGCTTTTGACTACTTGGCACTACGCTCTAGCCAATAAGGATCGCCTACCATGCAACCTAGATAAGACGCCTTACGGCAAAGGTCTTGAGACAGCTGTGTCATTATCTCATCGGTCATTTGCGACTCTGGAAGACTTAAACACAACGCATACAATGTATTTTGTGAAGGGTCGTACACCGTACTGGATACGGAAGCGACACCTGCAACTGACTCATTGACTGAAAACTCCCAACCGCGTTGTGTGATCGCGTCAATACGCTCTTTTAAACGGGACCGCGTGTCTTCAGGTTCTAAATTAATTAAGTTTGTCCGTTCATTGACGGGTAATCGTGCTAATAACGCACGTCCAGTTGAGGTTCCGCCAATCGGTAAACGAGTTCCTGGCTGCGTAATGACTTGCAGCATACTGTTACCAAATCGTGCATGTACGACACGCACTTTATCTTCGTCTAATGCGGAAACATAACTGGTAAACCCAGTATCTTTCGTCAAACTGTCTAATACTTCCAACGCCATATCGATTAAATGGTTCATGCCTCGAGCCCGATGGGCAATTTCCATAATCAATAACCCAGGACGATAAATCGGTGCGTTATTTTTCTTTTCGAGCAACCCCAGTTCTGCCATCTGCTTTAACAGACGTGAAGCAGAACTTTTAGGCATGGACAACTCATTTACCAATGTAGTCACCGTGAGCTCATCACCTGAACGTAAAAACAGGCGAAACACATCGACAACACTTGTTAAAATACTCATACCTGCATTTCCTGCGCCAGTAAGCCATAATTTAGAGGCTTTCTGTCTCTTAAATAAGGCACATTTAATCGCGTATGTGCTTGAAGGCGAAAATCAATTTCACCGACTAATAGCGCTTCACTTTCACAAGATGCCTCGCATAGCACTTGCCCTCGTGGACCGACAATTTTACTACCACCAAACAGGTGTAAATCTTCTTCATGTCCCCAGCGATTAACCGCCAGAAGATGAGTCCCATTTTCTAATGCACGACATGCCGTATTGATATCCCACATATCTCGGTCTTGAATACACCACGCTGAAGGCGCAATCAATAACTCCGCACCTTGTAACGTGAGGATCCGAGCGACTTCAGGGAATCCCATGTCATAACAAATCATCACACCTATCTTACCGATGGGTGTCTCAAACACGGGGAAGCTATCCCCGCTTTTGAACCATTGTTTTTCAATACCAAACGCATGAACTTTACGAAATACACCACTGATATTTTCACAGCCTGGATTCCATACACCCACCGAGTTGTAAACTTCTCCAAGACGCTCACCACGCTCAGCAAACCCTGACACAATCGTGATACCTAAGCGGGAAGCCAACTGGCTAAATAGGCAGTCAGTTTCACTGCCTTCAAAATCGCTTACATCCCATAATTTTGTGGATAATAGATCGCCCCGATAACCCGTTGTCGCCAACTCTGGGAAACAGATTAATTTAGCGCCTTGAGATGCCGCCTGCTCGCACAGTTGCGCCATACGCTGCAAATTACCTGTTTTATTTCCGAGCTCAGAATTAAATTGAGCCAAAGCCACTTTTACTCGGTTATCGGTCATCTATCTGCCCTCAATCTAAATGAGAAACTTGGCGGAAATGGGTTCCTTTCTCGCCTCGGAATGCGGCTAATAGTCGCATACCAATCCAATAAGCCACCGCACCAACCAGCAAGGAGTTCAATGCTGGAACACCAATATCTGCATTAAATGGACCCAGAGCAGACGTTCCCCAACCCACGATAACAGCACAACACCACGCAACTAATGTTACTGGGTTATATGCTTCACAGCGTGTCGGTAAAATGCCTTGTTCCCGGGTAATATCCAGTTCTTTTCTGTCACGTTTTAAAAGGTAGTAATCTACAACCATAATGCCCGCGACAGGCGGAATCGAAATACCGAGATAAATTAAGAAGCTAATAAAGTTATCTAAGATGCCTAACATAGAAGCAACAGTACCAAAAATACCAATTACCCATGTTAAATAACGGCGATCAAAGCGCTTATTAAAGATGGCGTTCAACAATGTTGAAAAGCCCAGTGACGAAGAATAAAGATTGATATCATTCATTTTAATTGTTGAGAAGATAACAATCGATGCACCTAGCAATCCAGTCAACGCCATCATCAAATCAAAAACTTGGCTTGTACGTAACGCTAAAGCCATTAAAACTGCAATCATGTTGACGAAAAGCTCGCCACAGAACGTACCAATTAAGGTCATCCAGAACACATCTTTCGGCTTATGCATAAAGCGGCTGATGTCTGGTGTTGTCACAGCAGAGATGATAAATCCACCAGCAACCATGGTAATTGCCGCTGGCATAGTCATTAACGGTCCGGCAGGTTCAGTGGCATTGATTAACGAACCAATATCCTGTCCTGATAATAAATTATAAGTTGCCCAACCGAGTGCGAATAAAAAGAGCGGTGTTGAAATATTCGCGGTAATAGATAAAAAGCGATATCCATATACCGTAATAATTGTCACCGCAATACCTGTAATAAGCGACCAGGTCCCTGGTGTTAGCACGTTAGTCGCTTTATACATACCATCAGCGAAGAAACCATTTTGGACGCCGAACCAACCCATTAAGGAGATAGCAATCGCTCCTCCAATTAATGCGGATCCTAGCTTTCCAAAACCAGCCCACCGAGACAGTAGACTGATTGACATTCCTTCGCGACAAGCAGCTGCTCCAAGCCCCCAGCTGACGACCTGTAAAATTACAGAGCCGAGCATCGTTGCCCAAAACGCCTGCCAAAACGTTAATCCATACCCAAGAGCTGCACCTAGCATCACTTGCGAAACGCAAGCGAGTGAACCGATACGGAGGATCAACACTTCATAAAACGGTCGACGAGCACTTTGCGGTACCCGCGCCAGAGAATAATCTTCACCTGCTTTATTTGCCATTTTTCATGCCTGCTGTGTATGAGTCTTTACTTGGGATTTATTGGCTTTTCGCTAAAGTTCCATTTAATGGAACTAGGTTTCATTTATTCTACAAGACGAATGATATCCACGATCAGTACCAAACCGCAAGTAGAATTTACCTTTTTGATAGCTTTTTTATTATCGGTTATTTAAATAAGAGGAGATATAGGAGGAGATAAAAACAAAATAAGCTGTAAATTAATGGGTTAAAAACTCCACATTTGATTAGAGAAATTTCATAAAAAGAGTTATCCCCAATAGATAATTCTAATTTCGACACGCCAATTTAGAGTAGTTTCTCTTTTCATTGCGCTTAATCTCACAAAATATTCGGCCTAAACAGACATTTTTCCTTTTTCCTGACATGTCATATTCATTTATACAAGAAAATGAGGACAGAAGTTGTTAGTTTTCTGATAATCCATTTTCAAGCATAGAATATCAATATGTACCCTATCCATTTTAGTACCATCTTTAACCAAAATAATCTGCTGAAATATATTCATAGTGATAAAAAAAATATCAAACATATCATTGATAAACTAAACCACATATCGAATATCAATAATTCCTTAAACGGTATATGCCAAGGGCTAACCCACCAATATATCGCTTATGAAAACAATCATCAGGGCTCTCAATTTATACAACAGCTAAATAGCGTGATTAATCTCGCAAAATTGGATGTTCCTAGTGATGATCCTCTACAGGATGCTAATAATCAGGCATGGAAGCAATTATCGGCACATGTTGCTCAACAGCACGCCATCGATGCGATACGATTACAAGCTAACCATGAACAATCGCACTACTACTATAGTCAGCAAACAAGGCTAAAAAGAGCCTATTTAGCGCCCAAATATCCCAGTGAAACTAATTGGCAATACATTGAATGTTGCTTAACAGCACTCAAAAATGATATAGATATGCAAAAATATTATGGCATCTCTGCGGCTCAAGAATGCAATTTAATTCGGGCGCTTTATCATAAAATTAAATGTGGTGAAAAAATAATCTTACCCGAATTCAATCTACTCACTCCAGAAATCAATAAAAAAATTAAACAGGGTGATAGCCTAACGGAAACAGAAGTTAAATTATTTTTGCAGGATGCTTACAAATATTGTGCCCTCGTTTGCGAATTTGATAGCACCCTGTTTAATGTCAAATCTGGATTAAAATACAATAAAACCGAATCTGATTTCAGCTATAAAAATACTCAACAGAGTATCGTTACGGCAACTGTACAAGACATTGAAATATTCATTAATGCTATCATTCAAAACCAGCAAAATTGTTCAATATCTTATTCCGCACATCACCATGCAACGGCGATAACAATAAGATATGACCCACAAAATAAGCGTCATTCATTGAGTTATTTTGACCCTAATGAAGGTGTTATAAATCTCACAAGTAAACAGCACCTACTCGATACCCTCCGCATACTCCCCAAAAATACCCATATCAAAAATGACGGCAAAATAATAGAAACCGCAGATATTGGGAAGTTTATTCCTATAGCGGATCCTTCTAATAAGCTAAAACTCCCCGATCTAGAGAAAGAAGTGGAAAAGCTAACCAAACAATTATTGGTCGGCAAAAAAACAACGCTAACCTTGTCTAACAAAAACAGGCTTTCTTTCATCGAATATGACAAGAAGAACGACTTTCTCTTTTTGGAGTTAAAAATGGAAAAAGAGTGTTATCAAATTATTAGTGAATACCGCAGCCTCAATGACACCATAAAACTTATCGAATCAACTAAATCAGAATATCAATGTTACCAAAACAAAAATATCTATATTGATTGGAAAGGAAGGATAGCTAATAGAATTGCATTCAATTTATGATATTGAAACCACGCTGCTCTTCCTCTCGAAGAGAAAAGAAGAGCAGCATTTTGTATTTAAATCACTCTCTCGCTAATGCATCAATTGGATTTAATTTGGCCGCGTTTTTGGCGGGTAGGAAACCAAAAATAACCCCAATTGCAGTGGAGCAGGCAAATGCGCTGATTAGCGCGATAGGATCAAATTCAAATGTCCAACCTGGTAGCGCCATTTGGGCAATTAAGCTCACGCCATAAGATAACCCAATCCCCATTAAGCCACCGATAAGGCACACTAACACCGCTTCAATTAAAAATTGCTGCATAACATCCGAAGTTCGTGCTCCTACCGCCATCCGAATCCCAATTTCACGGGTTCTTTCCGTTACGGATACCAACATAATGTTCATCACACCAATGCCCCCGACCACTAAAGAAATTACGGCGACGAGGGTTAAAAAGAGCTGCATCGTTTGTGTGGTTTTTTCAGCCGTTTTAACCAATGTATCAATGTTATAAGTAAAAATATCCTTCTTACCATGACGCAGCGTAAGCAAACGCACCAGTTGTTGCTCAGCCACTTTGGCATCAACACCTTCATTTACTCTCACCACAATGCTGTCATAGTAAGAACGGTTAATGAGCTTACTGTTAATGGTGGTATCTGGTAAAAACACCTCTAAACTTTTACTGGAGCCAAAAATTGACTTTTGCTCCCCCAATACTCCGATAATCGTAGCGGGCATATTGCCAATAAGTAATGTTTCACCCACCACATTCTGTTTGTTCGGGAAAAAACGTCGTTTCGTATTTCTATCAATGACAACTACAGGCGCACGCCGAGTTAGCATATCCTGAGTGAATCCCATCCCTTCAGAAAAATGGCTTCCATAAACTTGGAAATAATCGGTTCCTACCCCAGACACCCGAGCCACCGCATCCAAATTACCTTTACGTAACCGCGCGGATGTTTCAATAGAGCCCGTCACTGACTGTACATAAGGCTGCTGAGCAATTGCTGAAATGTCCGAGGCTTTCAATACTTGGCGGTTTTCAGGGTCATCACTACCAAAATCTTTGCCGGGATACACCGAGATCGTATTGGTCCCAATCGATTTAATATCATTCAATACCATCCCTTTAGCCGCATCACCAATCACCATAATGGAGACCACCGATGCAATACCAATCACAATCCCCAACATGGTCAGTAAGGTGCGCATTTTATTCACGACCATCGCTCGCCATGCCATCAGCAGCGCTTCACTGAATCGGCTAACCCACTGACCTAATGGATTTTTCCGTATGACGGCTTTGGCTGGAAATTCAGCGACTTTTACCGCAAGTGCACCAGAATCATTAATGATTTCGCCATCTTTGATTTCAACAATCCGTTCTGCTTGTTGCGCTACTTTTGGGTCATGGGTGACGATAATCACCGTGTGTCCTTGGGCACAAAGATCTTTTAAAATCTTCATCACCTCTTCCCCTGAATGGCTATCTAGCGCCCCAGTAGGCTCATCCGCTAAAATAACCTGACCACCATTCATGAGTGCCCGAGCAATACTGACTCGCTGCTGTTGCCCTCCAGACAGCTGGCTAGGACGATAATTGACGCGCTCCCCTAAGCCTAAACGTTGCAGCAATTTTCCTGCTCGTTCCTGTCGTTGCGCCTTACCAGCTCCCGCATAAATAGCAGGAATTTCAACGTTCTGCTCTGCACTCAAATGGCTTAACAAATGATAGCGTTGAAAAATAAAACCAAAATGTTCACGACGTAATTGCGCCAGCTGATCATTATCTAACTCTGCGATATTTTGCCCTGCAACATAGTACTCGCCTGAGGATGGTTTATCTAAACACCCAAGGATATTCATCAACGTCGATTTTCCTGAGCCTGATGCTCCGATAATCGCCACCATCTCCCCTGAATGTATTTTCAGCGAAACCTTTTTTAGTACCGTGATTTCCTGCTCACCCGCAGGGTATCGCCGTGTAATGTTATGCAGCTCAAGTAAGGTTGCCATGATTACAATTCCGTATCACTACTGCGATTAGTAATGACTTTATCCCCTTCTTGCAGCCCTTTAATAATCTCAACGGAGACATCATTGCGGCTACCAATTTCAACGGTTCTCTTTTGTGGTACACCGCCATTCAACACCTCCACTTCATAAACCTGTGGAGAAACTTCATTTCCTAAAGCGAGCAACGGAAGCAATAACACATTTTTATGAGATTCAAGTTCAATCACCACTTGCGCAGTCATTTGCAACTTTAATAAATGCTGGGGATTTGGTACTTCAAAGCGTGCGTAGTAAAAAATCGCATCATTGATTTTTTCAGGCGTAGGAAGGATATCTTTCAGTTTTCCCGCAAATTTTTTATCTGGTGCACCCAACACGGTAAAAGACGCACTTTGCCCTGGTTCAAGATAGATAACATCGGCTTCAGACACTTCAGCTTTTACCAACATTGTATCCAGATCCGCCAACGTCAAAATCGTCGGTGCTTCTTGAGCTGCGATCACAGTTTGCCCCTGCAACGTTTTGATAAACGTTACAATGCCATCCATCGGTGCAGTAATTTGGGTATACTTCAAATTAGTTTTTGCCGTATCTAAAGAGGCGCGATTGCGTTTAATTTGTGACTGATACGTGGCAACTTTGGCTTTATTCACCTCGACGTCAGTCCTGGCTTTATCCAGTTCTTGGCGAGACACCGCTTGCACTTTTGATAAGCTTAAATGACGCTGATAGGTCACTTGCGCCAATTTTAATTCGGCTTGAGCCAGTGCCAAATTCGACTCTAATTCATGAATGGTTTCTTGGGATTCGGTGACCTCGTTTTGCGCCTTTTGTGGATCAATCACCGCCAGCAGGTCGCCTTTTTTGACCGTATCACCTTCTTTTACATATAACGTTTGTAATTGACCACTGACTTGCGCACCAACATCAACTTTCCGCACAGCATCTAACTTCCCTGTTGCGAGAACCTGCTTATCTAAATCACCACGGGTTACATCAACCGTTTGGTAACTTTCTGGTTTCTGATTACCAAGAAAATACCACGCAATCATGCTCCCCATAAGCAAGGCTAAAATACCATAAATCCATTTTTTTCTTGATGTTGCCTTCATTACTCACGTTCCTATTTTCAATAAGAGGGCCGCCCCTCCCTTGAAAATAAGATAGCTGAATAATTATCTATCTTCACTAAACAGATTTAAGATTAACTGCAATTTATATCAATACGCCTTACCACGCGCGAGCCATGCAACGCGAGAGAACATGTTTCTTAACACTAATGGCACTGCGTCTGGACCCAATTCAGCTGCACGATTCACTGTCGCAAGTGCTAAGTCGGGCTTCGAGGTTCGTGCAATCGCTTTTAAGATAACCCGACGGGTTGAAACCCTCGCATTTTCAGGGATTTCCGCAATTTCATGGTACAAGCCTTGAAACCCTTCACGATAGAGAAAATGCTCCATATCGGGTGCAGGTAACATCGTTAAACGGTCTCGGTCTGAAGAATTAATTTTATTCGCGTAATGGATGGCAGTTGCGGCATATTTCCTTCCTGCCTCATCCCCATCCGTTAATACATGCCACTCAATCCCCATTTTATTGGCAAATTTTAATAATGGTTTCAAACCACTCTGCGCAAAAGCAATGACTTTAATGCCTTCCGTTTCGAAGAAATAATTACACTGCCTCGCAAATTCACTCATTAACCAAATCTCTGTTTCACCTTCGACCAATAACCAACAACGGGCAAATAATGCAGATGGTCGATTAAAACGAATATGGAATGATATTTTGCGTAGCTCTTCCGCACTTAAATCTTGGGGGCTAAGACGATATGCCGATACCTTATTGGTATCACGCACAAGGCGACATAAACTGTCAATTGGCGCCTGAGAAAGTAAATCGCCAGAGTTGGTCGTTGTGATCCGCTGCAATGAGAATAAGCTAAATAGCCCCCAAGCAATAGATAACATAATAGGATGTAGCCGCGTCTCAGGGTCTTCCACAATAATAATTGGGCGAGCATGTTTATCGAGCTCGATATTCCCTTTAGATTGCAATAATGATGAAAACATCCCTAAGATAATTAGGCGAATATTACGTTGATTAGGTTTTGCAATCAGCCGGTTAATATTATCCAATGCTTGCCAGCCGCGTTTCCGAGGTTCTAAGCTAATGATTGAATTATCCGCTTTCACCATATGACCGCTTTTTCCTGAAAAATAATGGCTCAGCAATTGCTGCATTGCGTCCACACCATCTTCAAGGTCATTATCACTTAATCGTTCAGGGTTATTCACCAACGCCATGGTTAGCTCTTTAATCTGGTGATTAAAGTTTTCACGAAAATGGTTATCCCCACCCTGGATAGTATTCGGATTAATGGTGTTTAAAAAGCGGGCATCTCGTAAGCGGATCGCGGGATATAAACGAATAATTTCCTTAATGTACTTTCCGACATTATCAAGAGATAGCTTGTTCCCTCCTGAATTTAGGAAACACTTATCCACTACAACACTATTATCGTCTTTTAATTCGGCGCTCACTCGGTACAAAATATGTTTTAGATCGTCCCCATTATCAACCCAGACAGAGGCTAGATTTTGAAAACGATAAGACTGATGTCGACCTGGGCGGCTTTCACAGAACTTTAGGACTATCTGCAAAGTACGAAAACGCGTTTCATCATCCCCTGTTGGATGGTGAAAATCATTAGCATTAAACTGGTATTCACGATGATCGGGAGAGAGCAAAATATCCAAGGCATCAAGTAGACTCGATTTACCCCACGAGTTTTCACCAATCAAGACAGTATTATTGTTAAGCTCTAAAGAAAGCCGGTTGATCCCTCTAAATCCATATATTTCCACACGTTCCAGATACATATCTCTCCCCTTACTGTCAAAACTGAGTTCGATTGTAACATCCCAACCATTCAGGAATCCGTGAAACAACCTGAACTATCACAAATAAAAGCTTACTTATTTAGCTAACTAATTACTAGACGAGTCAAAATAGTACAAAAAAACACGTTACGATACATGTTCCTGTATTGAGCTTATTTAATTGGTGATATAGGATGTTTATGCTTTATTTTCCAGCATTTTTCTCCTATTTTTAGTGAGTCAGCCATTGAAAAATATCTGTCACCTACATGATATTTAGCATCACAGGCTAAATTTATTACTGTTTCGATAGCAATACCCCTGAAAGTTTAAATATAATCTTTTGTTTATATTGATATAATTTATGTGTAGTTAATGAAATAAAAAGGGCACCGACATGTATTCTGGCTTGCTGATTATTCTTTTACCTCTGGTTCTTGGTTACTTGATACCTATAAAAAATAAAAATGTTCTTCATCGAGTTCATCAATCTTTAAACTCGATGGTGTACGTGATTTTATTTTTAATGGGTATTACCCTCGCGTTGCTTGAAAACCTCAGTGCCCATTTAGTGTCCATTTTAGTTTATGCCCTAACCTTCTTCGGCTGCATTTTTGGCTTAAATGCACTCTCATTAATCCTTCTCGATAAACTTGATCCGTGGAAAGTTCCGCAACACAAGCAAGAAAAACCCCCTTCTCGCATCAAAATGGTCTTTGAATCCTTGCAACTGTGCGGTGTATTACTGGTGGGTTTTCTGGTGGGCTTAACGGGGTTTAAATTTCTACATTATGCGGATAAAGGTAGCCAAGTCGCCCTCATGTTGCTGCTCTTACTCGTCGGGGTTCAACTGCGTAATAGCGGAATGCATATTCGACAAATTTTAATCAACCGCCGAGGAACAACTATCGCCTTAGTCATGGGGGGCAGCGCCCTTATAGGTGGCGCAGCCGCCGCCTTTTTCCTTGGACTTCCTATCAAAATGGGGTTGGCGATTGCCTCTGGATTTGGTTGGTATTCCCTCACAGGGATCTTAATTACCGATGCCTATGGTCCTGTTATGGGCAGCGCTGCATTCTTTAATGACTTATTGCGCGAATTAACGGCGATTATGCTGATCCCGCTGATCATTAACCGCTATCGCTCAACCGCTTTAGGTATCTGCGGCTCAACATCGATGGACTTTACTTTACCGGTATTGCAACGCAGTGGCGGTGTTTCAATTGTCCCTGCCGCCATCGTTCATGGGTTCGTTTTAAGTCTTATTACGCCAATTCTTATGGCATTCTTTACATAAGTAGAATTTCAGTCACAATAGCCGTTAATTTAGGTATCACAGGAAATTAACATGACGGGAAAACAACGAGTTTTAGTACTAGGCGCCAGCGGCTATATTGGGCAAAATTTAATTCCTAAATTATTGGAAGAAGGTCATCAAGTCACTGCGGCTGCCCGACGTGTAGAGTGGATGCTATCCCAAGGTTGGTCCGATACTCGTTGTATCTATGTGGATTTACATCAACCCGAAACCCTAAAAAATATCATGGATGAAGTGGATATAGTCTACTTCCTCGTTCACAGTATGGCAGATCAAGCTAACCTCGTTGAGCGTGAACGTGAGGCGGCTCGTAATGTGCAAACCGCATTACAGAACTCCAACGTTAAACAGGTGATATACCTCAGTGCCCTGCAACACGGTCATACTTATTCGCCGCATTTAATTGCAAGGCGCTTAACGGGAGAAATCCTGCGTGAAAGTGGAATTCCCGTGACTGAAATTCGCGCATCCATTATTGTTGGGTCCGGTTCCGCTGCCTTCGAAATAATGCGTGATATGGTGTATAACCTCGCCATTTTAACACCACCTCGCTGGGTTCGTTCGAAGTCATCCCCTATCGCCCTTGAAAATATCCTATACTACCTGACTCAATTGGCTCAGCTACCTGTGACTGAAAGCCGAGTTTTGGATGCCGGTGGTCCTGAATACATAAGCTATCAGGAGCTCTTCAAACGATTTATTAAAGTCTCCGGAAAACGCCGTTTATTAATTCCAATTCCTATTCCTATCAGCATGATTTCCGTACACTTTATCAGCCTGATCACATCGGTGCCCCCATCTATCGCAAAAGAGCTGATCCAAGGTTTGCAACATGACTTACCTGCAGATGACAAACTCATTCGAGAGCTGATCCCACAGACACTGATTTCATTTGATGATGCTGTCAGAACAACGCTAGCAGAAGAAGCCAGTGCTATCGATAACTCGGATTGGGGGTACGACCCTGAAGTGAGAAAACGCTGGCGACCAGGTTACGGCTACTACCCTAAACAAGCCGGCTTCACCTTCAGCACAACCGCATCCACTGAGTCACTTTGGCATACCGTCCAACAAATCGGCGGAAAGGAAGGCTATTTTTACGCCAACATCCTTTGGAAAACCCGCGCCATGATGGATGATATGATGCTGAATAAAGTTAAATATGGCAGACCTGATCGTGACACCTTACAAGTTGGTGATGAAGTTGATGGCTGGCGAGTCATTAATATGGAGCCAAACAAGCAACTAAGCTTGCTTTTTGGTATGAAAGCGCCAGGTTTAGGCCGGTTAACTTTCACCATTCATGATAGTGGAAACCTACGCTCAATTGATGTTCGTGCATGGTGGCACCCTGCGGGCTTCTGTGGGTTACTCTATTGGTTTGCAATGATGCCAGCGCATTTGTTCATCTTTAAAGGCATGGCTAAGCGTATTAGTGAATTAGCGGTTCAACGGGACAAACAGCTTGTGACAGAGCAGATAGCGGAACATCGCTCCAATAAGCCAGAATAAATTTAGCGTAAAAACCAAATTTTTATGCATAAAACATTGCATAAATATGCTCACAGGATTAATATCGCTGATAGTTAATTTAGATATTATTGGTAAGCATGAGCATTCAATTAAAAAACATAAACTGTTTCTACGGCAACCATCAGGCACTCTTTGATATTAACTTAGAGTGTACTGCTGGTGAGACAATGGTATTACTTGGGCCCAGTGGTGCAGGCAAGAGTTCTTTACTGCGTGTACTGAATCTTTTAGAGATGCCGCGTTCAGGTCAGCTAAATATTGCCAACCATCACTTTGATTTTTCCACTGCACCTGATGCGAAAGCGATTCGTGATCTGTGCCAAAATGTGGGAATGGTTTTCCAGCAATATAATTTATGGCCTCACTTAAGTGTCATGGATAACCTGATCGAAGCGCCGTGCCGTGTCTTGAAATTGACCAAGCAACAAGCTCAAGATAAGGCGGCTAAACTGTTAGAGCGTTTACGTTTATCTCAATTTGCCAATCGCTACCCACTGCATTTATCGGGCGGTCAACAACAACGTGTCGCGATTGCTCGCGCCCTAATGATGGAACCTCAAGTTCTATTATTTGATGAGCCAACCGCCGCGCTTGACCCAGAAATCACCGCCCAAGTGGTAGACATTATTCGTGAACTTTCAGCAACAGGGATCACACAAGTTATCGTGACCCATGAAGTTGAAATTGCCCGTAAAACTGCGAGCCGTGTGGTTTATATGGAAAACGGTCATATTGTAGAGCAAGGAGATGCTAGCCATTTTACTTCTCCTCAAACTGCAGCATTTGCAAATTATCTGTCCCACTAATAGATATAGGATTAAGCAATGAAAAAATTATTATTAGCTACATTATTAGGCGCTGTAACCCTATCTGCGACTGCGGCGGAAAAAGAGACGATCCGTTTTGCAACCGAAGCCACTTATGCCCCGTTTGAAATGTTTGATAAAAACAACCAAATTGTTGGTTTTGATGTGGATCTGGCAAATGCAATGTGTGCAAAAATGAATGCAACATGCACATTCACACACCAATCTTTTGATAGCTTAATCCCAAGCCTGAAATTCCGTCGTTTTGAAGCGTTAATGGCGGGCATCGATATTACCCCTGAGCGTCAACAACAAGTGGATTTTACTGAAACTTACTACCCTAACTCAGCCGAGTTTATCGCGGTAAAAGATAAAATTACGGCAGTTGACCAGCTAAAAGGCAAAAAAATTGGGGTACAAAACGGGACCACACACCAAAAATATATTATGGAACAACATAAAGACATGACTGTTGTTCCCTATGATAACTACCAATCTGCGATTTTAGATCTGCAAAATGGTCGTATCAACGCTGTGTTCGGTGACACCGCAGTTGCTGATGAGTGGCTAAAAGCGAAAGGCAATGAAAACTTAGCGCCAGTCGGCGATAAAGTGACAGACCCACAATACTTCGGCATCGGCTTAGGTATCGCCGTTCGTAAAGGTAACAAAGAATTGTTAGATAAGATGAACAAAGCCTTATCTGAAGTTAAAGCAGATGGCACATACGATGCTATCCATAAAAAATGGTTTCAACAGTAGTCGATATAATTAATGAATGACTTTCTCTTTTTAGCAAGTGCCGCCGGTATTACCGTCGGCCTTGCCGTTTCAGCCCTGATTCTTGGATTAGTTCTCGCGATGCTATTTACGGCGTGGGAATCCGTTCGATTCAAACCTCTCGCCTTTTTAGGGACATGCTGGGTCACACTGATCCGTGGTTTGCCCGAATTGCTGGTAGTGCTGTTTGTCTATTTTGGAACGCTCCAGCTAATCAATTTGTTAGGGGATGGTATCGCCATTAACTTGGGTTTCTGGCAAGGTACTTTCCAAATTGACCCGAGTATTTTCTTTGCTGATAGCGGCGAGTTTGATTACACTCCATTTTTCTGTGGTGTCATTGCCCTTGCGCTGTTATACGCCTCTTACGCCTCACAAACCCTACGAGGTGCATTAAAAGCTGTACCTTATGGTCAATGGGAAGCCGGATTGGCACTTGGATTAAGCAAAAGAACCATTTTCTTTCGCTATATCATGCCGCAGATGTGGCGCCATGCCTTACCAGGCTTAGGCAACCAATGGTTGGTGTTACTCAAAGATACCGCGTTAGTCTCCTTAATTAGCGTTAATGACTTAATGCTACAGACTAAAACTATTGTAAACCGCACCCATGAACCATTTACTTGGTACGCCATTGTGGGACTGATTTACCTCGCCATCACGCTATTAAGCCAGTTGGTACTCAAACGCATTGAACTGCGCACCACCCGTTTTGAACGGAGTGACGCGAAATGATTGATTTAATTCTGCAAATTTTACCGGGATTACCGACCAGCTTGTCACTGACCTTCAGTGCGTTGTTCGTTGCTTTCATTTTAGCTATCTTCTTTACGCTGATCTTATCCCTCAAAACGCCCGTCGTTTCACAAGCGGTTAAGGTCTATATCACCTTATTTACCGGAACGCCGTTATTAGTCCAATTCTTCTTGATTTATAATGGTCCAAGCCAGTTTAAATCCCTGCAAGACTATCCTATGTTGTGGGAGTTTATTTCGACCCCATGGATATGTGCGATGATTGCGCTGGCATTGAATAGTGCAGCGTATTCCACATTGCTATTCCACGGTGCGGTAAAAGCGATTCCGTCGGGTCAATGGCAGTCTTGCCAAGCATTAGGGATGAATAAACTGCAAACCATGCGAATTATTCTCCCCTATGCATTTAAACGTTCACTCTCATCCTATTCCAACGAAGTGGTATTGATTTTCAAAAGTACTTCTCTCGCCAGTACCATTACGATGCTAGATATTATGGGCTACAGTAGCCAAGTATTTGGTCAGACATGGGATGTGATGGCATTTGTCGCTGCGGGAATTATTTACCTCGTCGTGAATGCTATTCTGACGTTAATTATGCGTCTGATTGAGCGCAAAGCACTGGCATTTGAACAACGAAGTTAGCGGTAGTGTGTTGTTGTATTAAAAACAGAAAAAGCTTGGTAATCCACCAAGCTTTTTTTATGCCTGAAAAATCATTCATAGCTAATTATTTTCACACTAATTGTTTTTTGAAAGACTCTGTTTTATCAAAAAAACCATACTATATTATGGTCGATTCATTTCAGAGGGAATAGAAAATAATGATTACCAATGATTTTAATATTAATTTTTCACAAGGTTATTTTATTAAATTTTTAAAAGAACAAAAAACAAACCAATTTAAAAATAAAATTCTTAACGTTTGCAATCAACATAATGTTCTGAATGGCTATTGCTTTGGCTTTTCTAATCTTTATCTACAGTCAGTCGCAAAGAATAAAGAAAAACAATTTATTGATGCCTTTAATAATATCCCATCAGATATACTAAGTATAAACCATCATAGAAATTCTCCAGAAAATAAAGAAGCTTTGATAACAAAAGCGAAAAAGAAAGCAGATTTTGAAAATTTAAGTAGCCTTGTTATAAACACCCAAACTTTCAACATAAATGATGCATTCATTGTAAGATTAAAAAAATTAATAAAAACAATAACTAAAAGCAAGAATACACATGGAGAAATCACATTTAAGGAACATTTAAATACAATTATAGAAATTTTAATTAATAAAAATATCCATAATAAAACGTTTTCACTCGATGAACGTAAACTTTATATTAAGACTCTTCAAGAAATTCACATAATCGCAAATGAACTATATCGGCACGCACTTCCAAATAAAAAATCATTTCTTTTTTTTAAAAACAAAAAAAATAACCCACTAGAAAACAAGAGTGTTCACTTCAAAGAAATAATTCAAAAAATAAAAGACAATTGCAAAATAAAAAATGGAGAGTTCACGAATCAAGATATAGGAAAAATCCTTACTTATTCATGTCTGTATTACAATACATCTATTCATCAAAACTGGTTAGAGCAAAACGATATATTCAGTGAGCTACGTAGCAATAAAGAGTTATCATTTTACCGAATGCAATTATCTGATTTCCTTAATGATGAGTTCATACCAAATCAAGAACGTTATTATTTAATATTAAGTCAAAAACACGCTTGTGCGGCAACAATCACAAAACAAATAAATGGAAAGTATGAATATACTTTTTTCGACCCTAATCAAGGTATTAAATATTTTAATAATAAAAAAGATTTTGATCATTTCATATATAATTTCACTAAGGAAAATGCTGATTACTATAATTTTATCAAAAGTGAAAAAGGGCGGATTCAAGTCCGAAGTGCAACGCTAAGCCGCCTTTCTTAGCTCCGCAAACACCACCGAAGGTTGTCTGAACCCCAGACA
>NZ_JAMPSW010000015.1:0-18237 GCF_028484855.1 Providencia sp. PROV033
AAGAAGTCGACCCACGCAAAGCCGCCGTTGCCGCAGCGATTGCTAGAGTTAAAGCTAAGAAAGCCGCGCAATCATCTGTTTCTCAACAACCAAATGAACAAACAACCACAGAGTAAGTGATAACCACATGAAATTTAGACCGCTTGATAGCAAAACTCGCCGTTTAAAAATTGCTAGCGCCCCATTTACTCATGATAACCAAAGCACGAGTCAGGTCATGTTTTGGGTTCTGTTGGCGGCCATTCCGGGCATTGCCGTGCAAACCTATTTTTTTGGTATCGGCACCTTATATCAGATTGCTATTGCAATGGTGACGGCAGCCTTAACAGAAGCCGTTTCAATCCATTTGCGGAAACAGCCTGTTTTACCTGTACTAAAAGATAACTCGGCCATTGTGACCGCGTTATTGCTCGGTGTGAGCTTACCGCCACTATCCCCTTGGTGGCTGATTGTTCTTGGTACTATCTTTGCCATCATTATTGCTAAGCAGTGCTATGGTGGTTTAGGGCAAAACCCATTTAACCCTGCTATGGTCGGTTATGTGGTATTACTGATTTCATTCCCAGTGCAAATGACCAACTGGTTGCCGCCTCAGGAATTGCAACAACTGCATATTTCAGGTTTTGATAGTTTGATGGTGATCTTTAGCGGGCATACCTCGACGGGAATAACGCTGGATCAATTACGTACCGGTATTGATGGGATGAGCCAAGCAACACCGCTTGATAGCTTTAAAACCGGCTTACTCACCCACTCCATTTCCGATGTACTACAGCAACCAATTTTGCAAGGCTCTTTAGCCGGTATCGGTTGGCAGTGGGTGAACCTTGCCTATCTGGCTGGCGGATTAATTATGCTCAGCCGCCGGATCATCAGCTGGCATATTCCCGTGGCATTTATTGGAACACTTGCCCTGCTCGCTGTGGTTAGCTGGCTAATCGACGATAGCCGTTATTCACCACCATTAATCCAATTATTATCAGGTGCGACGATGCTTGGCGCGTTCTTTATTGCCACCGACCCAGTCACAGCGTCAACAACACCAAAAGGACGCATTATTTTTGGGGTATTAATCGGTTTCTTAGTGTGGGTGATCCGTGTTTATGGTGGATACCCTGACGCCGTCGCATTTGCTGTCTTGCTTGCGAATATTACCGTGCCATTAATTGACCACTATACGCAGCCACGTGCGTATGGACATAAGTAAGGAGCCTCCATGTTAAATACGATGCGCCGTCATGGCACAATCTTGGCTCTGTTTGCTGCGGGAACCACTGCGCTCAGTGCTGCAGTTTATACGCTAACCAAAGACATCATTGCCGAGCAAGCTGCCCTTGTTCAGAAAAAATTGCTCGACCAAGTGGTGCCTGAATCCTTATATGACAATGATCTCGCCAAAGAGTGCTATCTGGTCACCAATGAAGCTATACTGGGAAATAAACTCCCTCGACATCTGTATATTGCCCGTAAGGATGGTCAACCTGTTGCTGCGGCATTAGAAAGTACCGCACCAGATGGTTATTCTGGTGCCATCCATTTATTGGTTGGTGCTGATTTTAATGGCAAAGTTTTGGGCGTACGCGTTACAGAGCATCATGAAACGCCAGGGCTTGGGGATAAAATTGAAACCCGAATATCCGATTGGATCACCCATTTTACAGGCAAGAAATTGGAATCTGCCCAAGATCCTCATTGGGCAGTGAAAAAAGACGGTGGCGATTTTGACCAATTTACAGGGGCAACGATTACCCCTCGTGCAGTTGTCAATGCCACAAAACGTACCGCCGCATTTATTCAAACGGTACCTGAAGAATTAGCAAATTACCCAATTTGTGGGGATGAATAATGAGTAGCGAAACCAAAGAGTTATTTGCACAAGGGTTATGGAAAAATAACTCTGCTTTAGTACAACTACTGGGTTTATGCCCATTACTGGCTGTATCATCGACAGCAACTAACGCACTGGGGCTTGGGCTTGCAACAACCCTCGTTCTGGTTTGTACCAACGTGGCAGTCTCTGCTTTTCGCCGTTGGGTTCCTGCTGAGATTCGCATACCTATCTACGTAATGATTATCGCCTCAGTAGTAAGTGCAGTACAAATGCTGATCAACGCCTATGCGTTTGGTTTATATGAGTCTCTGGGGATCTTTATCCCACTGATCGTGACAAACTGCATCGTGATTGGGCGCGCCGAAGCGTATGCTTCACGTAATCCAGTACCGTTATCTGCTATGGATGGACTCGCCATGGGGTTAGGTGCAACAGCGGCATTGTTTGTACTTGGCGCAATGCGCGAAATTTTAGGTAACGGAACCTTATTCAATGGTGCTGATCTGCTATTAGGTTCATGGGCTAAGTCACTACGTATTGAAGTCTTACACCTTGACTCACCTTTTTTACTCGCTATGCTGCCACCGGGTGCATTTATTGGCTTAGCATTAATGTTGGCGGGTAAATACCTTATTGATGAAAAAATGAAAAAGCGCGCGGCGCTAAAATCAGGTCAACAACCTCTACGTGAATACCAAAAAGAACAAGGTTGTGGCACAAATATCTCCTAAATTTGAAGCTTTGTGAGCAATGAATAAAACTAAACGAATCGAAATTCTCACTCGCCTGCGCGATAACAATCCACATCCCACAACGGAGCTAGAATTTAGCTCCCCTTTTGAGTTGCTAATTTCGGTGTTGCTTTCTGCACAAGCCACCGATGTCAGTGTGAATAAGGCGACCGCAAAATTATATCCCGTTGCCAATACACCAGAACAAATGGTTGCTCTTGGGGTCGATGGCATTAAAGAGTATATAAAAACCATCGGATTGTTTAACACTAAAGCGGAAAGCGTCTATAAAACTTGCCAAATTCTGATCGAAAAACATCAGAGCCAAGTTCCCGAGAACCGAGAAGCGTTAGAAGCCTTACCCGGTGTAGGACGTAAAACCGCCAATGTGGTACTCAATACGGCATTTGGCTGGCCAACGATTGCCGTCGATACCCATATTTTCCGCGTGTGTAACCGAACCAAATTCGCCCCAGGCAAAGATGTTGTTGAGGTCGAAGAAAAGTTACTCAAAGTGGTCCCTGCTGAATTTAAAGTTGATTGTCATCACTGGTTTATTTTGCACGGTCGTTACACATGCATCGCACGCAAACCTCGCTGTGGATCGTGTATTATTGAGGATCTTTGCGAGTTTAAAGATAAAGTTTACCCTGAAAATTAATCAAGTTAGCCTAAGATGCGAATTTCCACATCGTTATAAAGTCATTCGCATTTTTTTCTTGCTCTAAGACTTTGTCTTACGCAACAATAGAGCCAAACTCAACATCAAATAAACGGTAAGTATGTTTCAAGACAACCCATTACTAGCGCAACTCAAACAGACGTTGCATGCCAAAACACCTCGCGTCGAAGGTCTGGTTAAAAGCACAGAAAAAGGATTTGGCTTTTTAGAAGTCGATGGACAAAAAAGCTATTTTATTCCGCCTCCGCAAATGAAAAAAGTGATGCACGGAGATAGAATTTCTGCCGCCGTTCATACGGATAAAGACCGCGAGTTCGCTGAACCTGAAGAATTAATCGAACCATTTCTCAACCGTTTTGTCGGTAAAATTCAGAAAAAAGATAACGATAATCGCCTGTTTGTCATCCCTGACCATCCGCTGTTAAAAGATGCCATTTCATGCCGACCAATCAACGGTATTACCCATGAATTCAAGCAAGGTGACTGGGTCGTTGCCGAAATGCGCCGTCATCCACTAAAGGGTGACAAAGGCTTCTATGCTGAAATTACAGAATATATTACCTACGGTGACGACCATTTCGCACCGTGGTGGGTAACGTTACGCCGTCACCAATTAGACCGTGCAGAACCGGCAATGGTGGACAGTGAGCGTGATGACGAAGGTTTAGAACGTGTTGATTTAACTCATCTACATTTTGTCACTATCGATAGCGCAAGCACCGAAGATATGGATGATGCACTGTATATCGAAAAAACGGCTGAAGGTAACCTGAAGCTGTATATCGCTATCGCAGATCCAACCAGCTATATCAAGGAAGGAAGTGAATTAGACAAACTCGCTTTAGCTCGCTCATTCACCAATTACCTGCCTGGCTTCAATATTCCAATGTTGCCTCGCCAACTTTCTGATGACTTGTGCTCTCTGCGACCAAATGCCCGTCGCCCTGCTTTGGTTTGCGTTACGCAAATCCTGCAAGATGGTGCTATTGATAGCAATATCGAATTCTTCAGTGCATGGGTCGAATCAAAAACTAAGCTTGTCTACGATGAAGTATCTGATTGGTTAGAAGAAACGGGATCATGGAAGCCACAATCTGATGCCGATACACAACAAATCAGACTATTAAAAGAAATGGCGGATAAACGCCTGCAATGGCGTCATGATAATGCATTAGTGTTCAAAGACAGACCGGATTACCGTTTTGTTTTAGATGAAAATGGTAACGTGGTCGAGATCGTTTCAGAAAGCCGTCGTACTGCAAACCGCATTGTTGAAGAAGCGATGATCACCGCTAACTTATGTGCCGCTAACGTCCTGAAAAACAAATTAGGTTTTGGTGTATTTAACGTCCATATGGGCTTTGAACCGTTGCAGATCGAACAAGTCGTTCAAACGCTGAAAGATAATGGCATCGAAGCCAATGGTGAAGCGCTATTAACGCTTGAAGGCTTCCGTGAATTGCGTCGCCTATTAGATTCGCAGCCAACCCAATTCTTAGACAGCCGCATTCGCCGCTTCCAAACCTTTGCTGAAGTGAAAGCAGACCCAGGTCCACACTTTGGTCTGGGCTTCGAAGCATATGCAACATGGACATCGCCAATTCGTAAATACACCGATATCGTCAACCACCGTTTGTTGAAATCGATTATCGCAGGCGCGCCAACGCCAGCAAAACCAAGTGAAGAACTGTCAATAAAATTAGCAGAACGCCGCCGTGCTAACCGCATGGCTGAACGTGATGTTGGCGACTGGTTATACTCTCGTTACCTAAAACCATTTGAAGGCACTGAGACCAAATTCCCCGCTGAAATTATTGATATTACCCGTGGTGGTGTGCGCGTACGTTTAGTCGATAACGGCGCTGTTGCCTTTATCCCTGCGCCATTCTTACACAGTGTTCGTGATGAGATTCAATGCAGCCAAGAAACAGGCAGTGTATTGATCAAAGGCGAAAAAGCCTATCAATTAAACGATATTATTGATGTGAATATCGCAGAAGTACGCATGGAAACGCGCAATATCGTCGCTCGCCCAGCGGCGTAAGATATCCTTTCATTTTCCATTGAGACCATTATCTTGCGGTAATGGTCTTTTTTATTTGTTCAAATTACATTCAAAATGAATGAGTTAGCATTTAATGTTAAATATCTGGCGATTCTTAACATTTATTTCTGATTATTCCGATCCGTCTATTCGTTTTTCGTGATATTTTAATTTGGCTATATGCTGATACGTAATTATCATTATAAAAAATAGATTGGAGTAAACATCATGAAACGCATCCTCTCTTTTGTCATTATCGCAACGGTGGCACTGGGTCTCAGTGCTTGTTCAAATATGTCAAAACAGAATAAAAACACAGCGATTGGAGCGACTGTCGGTGCTGTTGGAGGCGCAATATTAACGGATGGAAGCGCACTAGGTACTGTAGGTGGCGCAGCTATCGGTGGGATTATTGGACATCAAGTTAAGAAGTAATTCTGACACACAGTATGATGATAAATGGGGGAAATTTCCCCCATTTTATTTTGGTTCAACCACCCGCCAATTTGACTTGGTAGCCTTTTGCTTCAAGTAACTGTTTTAGTAAGTCGCGTTTATCACCTTGAATTTCAATGTCACCGTCTTTGACCGCACCACCGCAACCACATTTTTTCTTTAATTCTGCTGCGAGTTTTGCCAGTTCCGCATCATCAAGATCTAGCCCTGTGACAACACAGACCCCTTTACCTTTACGGCCCGAGGTTTCACGGCGAATACGCACGATGCCATCACCTTTTGGTCGCACCGCTTTCGGCTTTTCTTCCTCAATGCGTCCAACGTCTGTGCTATACACTAAACGGCTGTTAGCGTCACTCATGCGATATCCCTGATTGATTGGTTGATCTGTTTTAAAGTCAGTGCAGGATCGTCACTCCGAGTGATTGGGCGTCCTATTACCATGTAGTCCACACCCGCCTCGAGCGCCTGTTGAGGCGTCATAATACGGCGCTGATCTCCCACATCACTCCCAACAGGGCGAATACCTGGAGTCACCAGCTTGAATTCTTGACCGCACACTGCTTTCAGTGCTTTGGCTTCATGTGCCGAACAGACTACACCATCAAGACCACACTGCTTGGTCAGGAGTGCTAAACGTTCTGCATGTTCTGCGGGGGTTAAGTTAATTCCAACGCCAGCAAGATCAGAAGCATCCATACTGGTTAATACTGTTACGGCTGTAAGTAAAGGTGCGTCTTTGCCATAGCTCTCAAGGGCTTGACGAGCGGCTTCCATCATACGAGCGCCACCGCTGGCATGGACGTTAACCATCCAAACACCCATTTCTGCTGCCGCTGAAACCGCTCGAGCGACGGTATTGGGAATATCGTGGAATTTAAGATCCAGAAAAACATCAAAACCACGGTCATGGAGTGACTTTACAAATTGAGGACCATTAAATGTGAACATCTCTTTGCCCACTTTTAAGCGACAATCGCGCGGATCAATCCTATCAACAAATGCGAGCGCTGCATCAGAATTTTCATAATCCAGAGCGACAATGATAGGCGAGTCAGTGTTAACGCGAACGAGGTTCTCAGTTGAGGAGTTCATTTCATAGCCTTTATTGAATATTATCAGAAATTAAAAGTGACACTGTCACTGACCATCCAGTCCACGAATCGGCTTAATGGTGTCCCAAGAGCGACAAGATGGACAGTGCCAATAGAGCGAACGGGAGGTAAAACCACATTTGTGGCAACGATAATCAGGTTTGGTTCGAATTTGTTCACCCACCATTTTACGCAGCAAGATCAAGCTCTCTTTCGCTCGACCTTCTTCCGCTTCCGCCAGATGGTAATCCATCAAACGGTAGAATAAACGCATAGTTGGATGACGCTGAATTTGGTCATTGATGTAACTCGCCGCGGCTTCGTGGTTTTGCTTTTCAACGATAATATCGGCGAGATATAACTCGGCAATAGCCCCAGTATTTCCATCAACACATTGTCGTAAATAGGCTTCCCAGCCGTCGGCCAGCCCTGTATGTCGATAACATTCATACAGTAATGGCAATGTTTCAGATACCAATTCTCTGTCTTGATGATAAACCTGCACTAATGCTGCAATGGCTTTCTCATCGTTACCTTGCTCAATAAAAATGCGCCCTTTCATAATCGAAACTCGTGCGCAATTTTTATCAGCCTGCTCACCTTTATTTAGCAAGCTTAGAGCTTCGTCAATATCATCACTCGCCAATTCTTGAGTGGCTAATTCACAGTAGAAATGGGCAATTTGCTCACGTAACTCTTCTGAGCCTAATTTTACCAATTTTGTCGCCGTTTCAATGGCTTTACCCCAATCACTGGTTAATTGATAAATCGACAATAATGATTGCAACGCGCTCTGCTTAAAATCCACTTCATCAGCAAGCTGTTGAAACATATTTTCAGCACGGTCATACACACCCGCGGTCATATAATCACGACCCAGCTGCTGAGTTGCTAACAAGCGTTGTTCAAATGAGAGTGCGGCACTTTCCACCAGCGACTGGTGAATACGAATAGCTCGCTCGACTTCACCGCGAGAACGGAATAAATTACCTAACGTCAGATGAGCTTCAAACGCGGAGCTATCTTCTGTTTTTAGCATTTCGAGGAACAAATCAACCGCTTTATCTTGTTGATTTGATAATAGGAAGTTCACGCCTGTCACATAGTCGCGTGACAAGCGATTAGCGTGTTGCTGCTTATCTTGCTGAGCACTTCTGCGCCCCATGTACCAGCCGTAGGCAGCGGCAACAGGTAGCAACAGAAAAAGCAACTCGAACATTGAGGATTATTCCTTGTTCTGAGCTGTCACTAATTCGGTTGAGTCAGAAATGGTCTTCTCTCCAGCACCCAATTGTGATTCTAAACGTCTAATTTTACGACGTGCATTCTTAAGGCTAACAATGGTACGCAAATAAAACACCGCACACACCAGCCACCCCAGCACAAAACCGACACCAAACAAGGTTGCAAGTAACGAGGATAACGAAAAATCCCCTTTTGCAATCAGGTAGTTAAATGTAATAACCTGATCATTGCTTGAACCTAGCGTAATCGACACAATAAAAACAGCGACCGCTAGTAATAAAATCAGAAAGTATTTCACATTTTTTCCCGTTATCAGTTCTTATCGTTCCAAAACATATCGCTGATAAGGTAGCATTTTCAGCGCATTCAGACAAAGTAAATTATTAACTTCGCCATTCCAATCGCACTAAAAACCGCCCTTTTTCATCAGGATAACTCGATCGGCGTGAAATTCATTTCTCGAATAACCGAGATTGATATATCCAACAACCTAAAAGCGCAAAAAGTGCACTAATAAGTGTCGACGTAATAATATCTATTGGCCAATGCATACCAAGTAACATCCGACTGAGTCCAATCCCTTCAGCCCAACACAATAACCCGATCCCCAATATATACTGACGCTGTTGCCAGAACAGTGCCATTAATAATAACGCCCAAGCGGCCGCAAATAACATATGGCCAGAAGGGAAAGAATAGCCCGTTTCTACTTGCCAATGCTGACGTTGCCATTTCGGAATCAGAGAATTCGACTTCACGCTATTCTTGATTAAATCCGCGCGTTCCCCACGTTTTAAATTATAGAAGACTTGATGAGGGATTTGGGCCGTCTTCTCCAGCCACATCACATAAGGTCTTGGTTCTTGAAAAGAACTTTTCATCAAAGATTTAACACCTTGCGCACCAAGAATACAGAGCAAAATGATGACCAACAGTTTCAGCCATTGGCTTCGTTGATGACGAAATACCACCAGCGTTAATAACGTTAAGAACACGAAGGTAATATAGCTATACGGTAGCCCTGCGCTATCCGTTAGCCAAAGAAGCCATTTCATCGACGGTTGCTGTTCTGGCGACCAGTGCCAGCCTGTCACTATCATAGCTATCGGCGGTAATAGCAAAAAAATAACACTTATTGCAATAATATAAGCACTCTTTCTCATCTAGAATGATCCTTAAGTTTTAAATTATTCCCTAATAAACAAATTTCGCATGACCTTGTAATATCTCTGTTATAGTAGTACAGCGTCGGCTGTGTGCAAAGAATGCCGGACTCTATATGCAAACGTCATATAGCATCGATATATTTAACTTTAGTAACTATATCGATTTACGTGTTTAATTCAGCAAGAGTTACTTTAACTAATGAAAGAAAATATGCAGCTAAAACGTATTGCCGAAGCCAAACTACCTACCCCTTTCGGTGAATTCCTAATGGTAGGGTTTGAGGAAATCGCAACCGGTCATGACCATGTTGCTCTCATTTTTGGTGATATTTCAGGCGCAACGCCAATACTCAGTCGAATTCATTCCGAATGCTTAACTGGCGATGCATTATTTAGTTTACGTTGTGACTGTGGTTTTCAGTTAGAAGCTGCGCTCAAACAAATTAGTGAAGAAGGTCGAGGGGTGCTCCTGTATCACCGCCAAGAAGGCCGCAACATAGGATTACTGAACAAAATCCGTGCATATGCGTTGCAAGACCAAGGTTTAGATACCGTTGAAGCTAACCTAAAATTAGGGTTTAAAGCCGATGAACGTGATTTTACCCTGTGCTCTGATATGTATAAATTATTGGGGATAAATGAAGTCCGTTTACTGACAAATAACCCGAAAAAAATCGACATTATGCGTGAAGCTGGCATCAATGTGGTTGAGCGTGTGCCATTAATTGTTGGACGAAATCCTAGCAACGAACATTATTTAGATGTAAAAGCACAAAAAATGGGTCATATGTTATTTAAGCACCAATAATTAATCTATCTCAATCAGGAAGAGTGTTCCGCGCTCTTCCTATTATCTTGTCTTAATTCCCATTGTTACCATAATACTTGAATCCATAACATTTGACGGATGTTATATTCACATTCTTTTTATAAGGTTTATACTGTTCGCAATTTAATACCATTCATTATTTAATACATCGAAAAATGAGAGTGGAACATTCCCACATAATAATCCGAATGGGAAATGTCTATTTTTCGTCTACCAAGGAGATAGTGTGAATAACCTGCATTCCATCCAACGCATGAGAAGACTGCGTAAAAGTGAACAATTCCGCGACCTATTCCAAGAAACCCATCTCTCCATTAATGATTTATGTTTACCTATCTTTGTTGAAGAAGGTTTAGACGATTACGCCCCTATCGCCAGTATGCCAGGCGTAGTTCGTATCCCAGAGAAACGTTTAGCGCATGAAATTGAGCGTATTGCCAAAGCGGGCATTAAATCTGTGATGACATTTGGCGTTTCCCATCACTTAGATGAAAATGGTAGCGATGCATGGCAAGAAAATGGCCTGGTGGCACGTATGTCTCGCATCTGTAAAGAGACAGTCCCAGAAATGATTGTAATGTCAGACACCTGTTTCTGTGAATATACTTCTCATGGGCATTGCGGTGTGATGCATGGTGACGTTGTTGATAACGATCAGACTATCCATAATTTGGGTCTACAAGCGGTTGCTGCGGCACGTGCAGGTGCTGATTTTATTGCGCCATCCGCAGCAATGGATGGGCAAGTTGCCGCTATCCGCCATGCGCTGGATGCGGCTGGATTTACAGATACCGCAATCATGTCTTATTCCACTAAATTCGCCTCTGCCCTGTATGGTCCATTCCGTGACGCAGCGGGTTCATGCTTAAAAGGTGATCGTAAAACTTACCAAATGAACCCAATGAACCGCCGCGAAGCGCTACATGAGTCTCTCATCGATATGCAAGAAGGTGCAGATGCACTCATGGTGAAACCGGCAGGTGCCTATTTGGATATCATCCGAGACCTACGCGAATGCACTCAATTACCGATCGGGGCTTACCAAGTCAGCGGTGAATACGCCATGATCAAATTTGCAGCCCAAGCGGGAGCAATTGATGAAACACGTGTGACACTGGAAAGCTTAGGTGCCATCAAACGTGCAGGTGCTGACTTAATCTTTACCTATTTCGCACTGCAATTAGCAGAAAATAAAATCTTATAATTTATTATTTAGATAGAAAAAACGCCAATACTGGATATAAATACAGTATTGGCGTTTTTGTTCATTTTAGCTTAATTATTCGACAACTTGCTGATTAACTCGCCTTCTTTTGTTGAAAGGCGAGCTGCTCAGATAAACGGTCTGCATACATTTGCGCCGTTTCTGGAGATAACAACCCAGCAATCAGGAGATCTTTTTTACCATTCGTAAGGTCTGCCACCACGCCCCACGTTTCAATATCCATCGCTTCACAATCAAGCTCATGCTCAGTAACAGGCAAAATATCAAAAAAATCTTTTAACGGTGCAATAGAAATTGCGGTGTATTCCGCATTTAGACCTAATGGGAATTCTTTATCTGCATATAATCTTAAATCATGAACTTCCGTTTCTGGCGTTCTCATTACAACGGAATATAGGTTCGGAATATGTTCTAAAATGTCACGAACTTCATCATTAGCACCGGCACAATGTGTCGTACTTAATAAAATGTCTGCTGCCCACAATGCACCCTTGAAAAAATCAGTTTCATTGATAATCGCCATATTAATTTCCTTTACGCTATTTTCGATAAATGCGGTCACATCATTCCATCAAACTACTGAACTTTTTCTGAATACTGACTACCACAATAGCTGAGAAGCTGGCTAAAAAACTTGAGAAATAACAATATTAAGCATTAATAAAGAAAAAACGCCCGCGATAACAATCGCAGGCGTTATAAACGAACGCTAATTGAGCATTTGGCGGATCACATAATGTAAGATCCCACCATGTCGGTAATATTCCATTTCGGTCGCCGTATCAATCCGGCAGCGAGTTTTAATCTCTTTCACCTCACCATTACCATACGTAATTGTCACCTTAAGATCTTGGCTCGGACTTAAAGATTGAAGCCCTACCACGTCAATACGTTCGTCACCTTTTAAGCCTAAACTTTTGCGCGTTTCACCGCCGGTAAATTCTAATGGGATCACCCCCATTCCAATTAAGTTAGAACGGTGAATACGTTCATAAGATTCAGCTATTACTACGCGAACCCCCAGCAGATTAGTGCCTTTTGCAGCCCAATCTCGACTAGAGCCTGACCCGTATTCTTTACCTGCAATAATGGCTAATGGACGCTTCTCTTGCTGGTATAGCATCGCGGCATCAAAAATAGCCATTTGTTTACCCGTTGGAATATGCACGGTATAGCCACCTTCAACACCGGGTACCATTTCATTACGAATACGGATATTGGCAAAGGTTCCTCGCATCATCACTTCATGGTTACCACGACGGGAACCATAAGAGTTGAAGTCTGCTACCGCAACACCATGATCCTGCAAGTAGCGCCCAGCAGGACTGTCCTTCTTAATATTTCCCGCTGGAGAAATATGGTCTGTTGTCACCGAATCCCCAAGAATTGCGAGAATACTCGCACCATGAATATCAGCAACAGGTTTAGGCTGGGCGGGCATATTTTCAAAAAATGGCGGGTGGCGGATATAGGTCGAATCCCCTTGCCAGTGATACGTTGAAGAGCTTTCCACATTCAGCGCTCGCCATGCTTCATCCCCTTCAAATACCGCATTATATTCCTTATGGAACATATCCGTTTTGACTTTCTCAACTGCACTGGCAATTTCCGCGCTGGATGGCCAAATGTCCTTTAGATAGACAGGCTGTCCTTGTTTATCCATGCCTAATGGATCAGTTTTTAAGTTAACGTGCATATTACCCGCAAGCGCATAGGCAACCACCAATGGTGGTGATGCTAACCAGTTAGTTTTAACGAGCGGATGGATACGTCCTTCAAAGTTACGGTTACCTGAAAGCACTGCACCGACCGTCAAATCAGACTGTTTAATTGCCTCCTCAATAGGCGCAGGTAACGGACCAGAGTTACCAATACAAGTTGTACAGCCATAGCCCACAAGGTTAAAACCTAATTGATCAAGATAAGGGGTTAATCCTGCCAATTTGAGGTAATCAGTCACCACTTTAGAACCTGGAGCCAAAGAAGATTTAACCCACGGTTGGCGCATCAACCCTTTTTCTACGGCTTTTTTCGCCAGCAACCCTGCCGCCATTAAAACGCTCGGGTTAGACGTGTTAGTACATGATGTGATAGCCGCAATCACAACTGCGCCATCAGTCAGATCAAATTCGTGCTCTTGATAATTAACCCGCGGATGTGCATGTTTATCCTGTTTATTGAGCTCTAAATCCACAGCGCTTTGGAATGCGTTTGGTACTTGGCTCAGCTCAACACGGTCTTGAGGACGCTTAGGGCCTGCAAGGCTAGATTCTACCGTCCCCATGTCTAGCGCTAATGTACTGGTGAATATAGGCTCATCCCCCTGATGACGCCATAAACCTTGTTGTTTACTATAGGCTTCCACCAGCGCAATTTCATCATCTTGGCGTCCGGTGAGTTTCATGTATGATAATGTGATTTCATCAATTGGGAAGAAACCACACGTAGCACCATATTCTGGCGCCATATTGGCGATAGTTGCTCGGTCGGCTAACGGTAAATCTGCCAAACCATCACCGTAGAATTCGACAAATTTACCCACAACACCCTGTTTTCGCAGCATTTGAGTCACAGTTAATACTAAGTCAGTCGCCGTGATCCCTTCTGCCAATTTTCCAGTTAGTTTAAAGCCTACAACGTCTGGGATCAGCATAGAAACGGGCTGACCAAGCATCGCGGCTTCTGCCTCAATCCCACCAACACCCCAACCTAATACGCCAAGACCGTTGATCATGGTGGTGTGAGAGTCTGTCCCGACCAGCGTGTCCGGATAGGCCATTAATTTACCGTCAACCTCTTCATGCCAAATCGCTTTACCGAGGTATTCAAGGTTAACTTGGTGACAGATCCCCGTTCCCGGCGGCACCACTCTAAAACGGTTGAAGGCTTTTTGCCCCCAGCGTAAAAAGAGGTAACGTTCATGGTTGCGTTTCATTTCAATTTCAACGTTGTCATCAAACGCTTGGGTATTACCAAACTCATCAACCATCACGGAGTGGTCAATGACTAAATCGACAGGAGATAACGGGTTCACTTGATTAACATTGCCACCTAACGATTTAACTGCCTCACGCATCGCAGCAAGGTCAACAACCGCAGGAACACCCGTAAAATCTTGCATCAGCACTCGTGCTGGACGATAAGCAATTTCTCTATCTGCATGGGCATTTTTTTGCCAATCAATGATGGCTTGGAGATCGGCGTCAACGACGGATTTACCGTCGATATGACGCAACAAATTTTCGAGAAGAACTTTGAGGGACTTAGGTAATCTTGCCCCGCTACCCAACTGTTTTTCGGCAAGGGCAAGACTGAAGTAATTATACTGTTTGTTACCGACATTCAGCGTTGCTGCACTGTTTGCTTTCAAACTCAACGACATAACTCCTCCTTGGCGTTTTTATCACCTTATTTTTTTACGCAGTATTATTAATCATAGTCCTCATAATCAATTCCTTTATAGATTTTGTGCCAATTATAAGATCGGTAGCTCAATCTCTTTGAAAAACTCTTCAATATCTTCGTTATTACGTAAAGCAATCGCTTTATCAACCACATCGCGAGTCAAATGTGGAGCAAAACGCCAAATAAAATCATACATGTAACTACGTAAGAAACTGGTGCGTTTAAAACCAATCTTCGTGGTGCTATAGCTAAACTTATCGCGCATATCAATCACCACTAAGTCTTTATCCACTTCAGGATCAACTGCCATGCTGGCGATAATTCCAATCCCTAAACCGAGCTTCACATAAGTTTTAATCACATCCGCATCCGTAGCAGTGAAAATGATTTTCGGCTCTAATCCTACTTTTTGGAAAGCGACATCCAGCTCCGAACGCCCTGTAAAACCATGGGTATACGTGACAATTTGGTATTCGGCAATATCTTCAATCGTGACATTCTTTTTCTCTGTTAAAGGATGCCCTGTAGGCACGATGACACAACGGTTCCAGTGGTAGCATGGCAGCATGATCAGATCGCTATACAGATGGAGTGCTTCTGTCGCAATAGCAAAATCACTATTACCTTTGCAAACCTCTTCCGCTATTTGCGTTGGCGAACCCTGTTGCATATGCAAAGACACATGAGGATAACGTTCTATAAAGGTTTTAATGACTGGAGGTAAGGCATAACGTGCTTGGGTATGGGTGGTGGCAATCTTTAAGCTACCGCGATCGGGGATGGTATGTTCGCCCGCAACCGAACGAATAGCTTCAATCTTGGAAAGTACTTCACGGGAAA
The DNA here is from genome assembly GCF_028484855.1 of Providencia sp. PROV033. Taxonomy (NCBI): domain Bacteria; kingdom Pseudomonadati; phylum Pseudomonadota; class Gammaproteobacteria; order Enterobacterales; family Morganellaceae; genus Providencia; species Providencia sp. PROV033. The sequence goes on from NZ_JAMPSW010000015.1 coordinate 15,549, forward strand.
TGCGGACAACCTCTTCACCTGCGGGGGTGACATGCGTTAAATGCTTTCCGCTACGTGCAAATATTTGAATACCCAATTCATCTTCTAGCATTCTGACTTGCTTACTGATCCCTGGTTGGGAAGTAAATAGTCCTTCCGCCGTCGATGAAACATTCAGATCATGGTTAACGACTTCAACAATATATCGCAGCTGTTGTAACTTCATATTTGCCCCACCTCTCACAGAAAATCGTTTTTGCTATAGCTAAAAAACATTACATATAACAAAAAGTAATATTGTTTAATATATATATAACCAATATAACATCAAACTAATCAGAATAAACAGTATGATGATAATATTTCATCTCACTGATAAAAAAAGGCAGTCCCAAGTAAGGTATTGCAAAGTCAGATTATTTTTTTCTTCGACTATGCTTGAATAATTAGCATGCGAATTTTATTCCCATTTTGCGGTGAGCATCCTATTTAGACTACAGAGAGGTTATCTAGATGCGTATAAAAGTTTTAGCCATGATGGTCGGTTTATCAACCCTATCCTTTGCGCCTCACTTATTAGCGAAAGAGCTATCTTACGGTCAGCAAAAAATTGTGTTATCCGATTCAATTGTGCCGGGTAATGATTTCTATCAATACGTGAATCATGATTGGATTAATAACGCCAAGATCCCAACCGGCATGCCTCGAATTAACTCCTTCGTGGATTTGTATTTAAGTACCGAAAAACAAACGCAATCCATCATTGATGAATTGAAGCAAGCCCCAGAAAGCAGCTTGAATCATAATCAGAAAAATATTCGTAATTTATATTTAAGCTACCTTGATGAAGCCAGTATTGAAAAAGCGGGATTAACACCGATAAAGGCAGATTTAGCAGCCATTGCTCAAGCGAAAGATCATAACGATATTAGCCGACTAATGACACTGCCAGGTTATACCTCCGTCTTGTCTTATTGGGTCGATTTAGACGCGAAGGCGCCAGATACCTATATTTTGTATCTCGGACAAGGTGGACTTGGGTTACCTAACCGTAATTACTACCTTGACGACACGCCGCAAATGAAAGAAATCCGCAAAAACTATATTGCCTATATTGCGACTATTTTGAAATTAGCGGGCGAAAAAGATGTTAAGAAAAAAGCACAACAGATCTTTAACCTCGAAAAATCGATTGCTGAAGTCCATTGGAGTCCTGAAGCACGACGCGATACCATCAAAAATTACCACCCAATGACCTTAGCCGAAATGAAGAAATTCACCGATGGTTTTGCGTGGGATAGCTTTATTCAGCACTGGAAATTAACTGACCAACAACTGGCTAAAGTGGTCGTTGAAAATGACACCGCAGTAGAAAAAACGGCACAAATTTTTGCCAAAACCCCCGTTTCTATCTTGAAAGATTACCTGACATTCCAGTATGTGAATGACCACGCGAGTTATTTAAACAAAACCCTATCCGATGCTCGATTCGATTTTTACTCGAAAAAACTGAATGGCGTTGAGAAACAACGAACTCGCCAAGAACGTGCACTGCAAACTGTCAACGCATTGCAAGGTGAACCTCTTGGACAGATCTATGTGGAGAAATATTTCAACCCACAGTCAAAAGAGAAAATCCAAGATTTGGTGAGCTATGTACGGGGAACCTTCAATGCACGCCTAAAAGATAATGATTGGATGGATGAACCGACACGCCAAGAAGCGCTGAAAAAATTAGAGCAGTTCACTGTCAAAGTGGGCTATCCGGATAAATGGAATGACTTCAGTTCAATCAATTTGAAACCCAACACATTGATGGACAACTATAAGCAAGTGGAAGCATGGTCGTATAATGATGCCATGAGCAAAATTGGACAGCCTGTACGTAAGTGGGAATGGGGCATGACTCCGCAGACCATTAATGCTTATTTTAATCCGGTACAGAATGAAATAGTGTTCCCTGCTGCCATTTTACAAGCACCATTCTTCGACCCAAATGTCGATCCTGCTTATAACTATGGTGCCATTGGTGCCGTAATTGGTCATGAAATGGGGCATGGCTTTGATGACCAAGGTAGCTTATATGACGGAACCGGTCAGCTACGCAACTGGTGGAGTGACAGTGCTAAAGAGCACTTTAAAGAGAAAACGTCCAAATTGGTGGATCAGTATAATGGCTTTGCTGTCGATGGGCAGAAAGTGAATGGTGAATTAACTCTCGGCGAAAATATTGGGGATTTAGGCGGCTTAAACATTGCACTAAGTGCCTATAAACAATTTTCTAAAGAGAACTACCCAAATGGCGAGCCTCCGATTATTGATGGTATGACGGGTCTACAACGTTTCTTTATTTCGTGGGCAAGAACATGGCAAGAGTTGTCGAATAAGGAATCTGAACGCAATAAGATCCTCACCGATCCTCACAGCCCAAATCAGTTCCGCGCCAATGGTGTTGTCCGTAATATCGATGACTGGTATACCACTTTCGGCGTTGATAAGGATAATGCCCTGTACCTCGCACCAGAAAAACGCATTAAGATTTGGTGATGGTTGAGTCGGTAAGATAGCGTTGAAAAGCCTCTTGGATAAGAGGCTTTTTTATGACCTATCATATTGCCGTTCCTTCTAAATAATTCGTGCTGTAGCAAGGCGGCAAATGAGCTAATCCCTAGGAGCATGCACAAGTATATGACCCGAGTAGCCAAGTAAC
>NZ_JAMPSW010000016.1:0-35688 GCF_028484855.1 Providencia sp. PROV033
GACGAAGGAATGATGCCGCAGGCCATTCTAGCCCCCCCACCGCCTAACACCTCTGGATGATCTGAATAATTATCCCCACCTGCGTGCACCATTAATGCTCGGTTCTGGATATCCTTCAAGGATTTTAATTTTGGTGCAAGGACGCTGTAGGTTGCATTGCCTTGGCTATCAACCACTAAGCCTGGTAAATCTCCAAGATGACCTGTTTTATCATAAGGTCCTTTGTGTACGCCTGTTTTCACGGGGTCTAAATGCCCACCTGCTTTTAATGCTGGAACTGTTTTGCCCTCTTTTTCCCCTGGGTCGCAACTTGGGTTTTCATGTACATGGAAGCCATGCACGCCTCCCGCTTGTAATCCAGAGAGTTTTGGAGTGAAGAGTAATCCGTATTCGGTTTCAGAAATCACTACTTCGCCAATGGCTTTACCATCACCTTTGGCTGTTGCTTCTTTTAGCTCTACCGTGGTTTGTGCTGCATATGCCGCGCTGGCTGTGAATAATGTTGCTAACAAACATAATTTGAACTTCATACCGCCTCCAGTCATTCACGCTGTGTATTATCCTTAAGTTAAACGTTAGCATAATAAATGAATAAAAATGGGCGATTACTGCTTTTGTTATGTGAGAGCTATCGAGTTATGAACAAAAAAAGAGCCCAGAGGGCTCTTTTATATGATTGTAGATTTGGATTTAGCTTTGATTCTGAACTTCGTTACCGAATTCCAAACTATTATTCTAAATAGTTCGCCTTAGAACAAGGCGGCAATCGAGCTAATCCCTAGGAGCATACACAAGTATGTGACTAGGGTTAGCGAGTGCTGCCAGCACCGCTACGGTGCAAAGTATGAAGAATAAAAAACTATTCTTTGGCTTTCCAAACACCATCCACATAAAAAGCACTCCAACCTGTTGCCTTACCGTCTTTCTCTGACGAAACATATTGCTGTTTCGTTTTACGGCTAAAGCGAACCACTGTTGGGTTACCTTCTTCGTCTTGCGCTGGTGCTTCCGCTAAATACGCCAATTTTTCTGGTAGTCTGTCTTTAAATCGTTGCAGTTCTGCCACTAATGGTGCGCGAGTTTCCCTTGATTTCGGGAACGTATTTGCCGCAAGGAAAACACCGGCAGCGCCATCACGTAGCACGAAATAAGCATCTGATTTTTCACATGGCAGTTCTGGTAACGGTACTGGATCTTCTTTAGGCGGTGCAATTTCACCACTTTTTAAGATCTTGCGAGTATTTTTACACTCTTCGTTGGTACAACCCATGTATTTACCAAAACGCCCCATTTTCAGGTGCATTTCAGAACCGCATTTGTCGCATTCGATCACCGGACCATCGTAACCTTTGATGCGGAACTCGCCCTCTTCGATTTCATAGCCTTCACATGCTGGGTTATTACCACAAACATGGAGTTTACGACCATTATCGATTAAGTAGCTATCCATCGCGGTGCCACATTTTGGACAACGACGTTTTGCTCTTAAGGCGTTGGTTTCGGCATCATCGCCTTCAAGGATGTTAAGAACTTCATCTTCAGGGATCAGATTAATGGTTTTCTTACAGCGCTCTTTTGGCGGCAGTGCATAGCCGGAGCAACCTAAGAACACCCCTGTTGATGCAGTACGAATTCCCATATGGCGTTCACAGTCAGGGCAAACAATCGACGTGATAACCATTGGATTGGTACGCATTCCCCCTTCTTCAGGGTCTTTTTCAGCAATATCTAACTGCTTGCTAAAGTCAGAGAAGAATTCATCCAGAACCGCTTTCCACTCGGCTTCATGGTTCGCAACATGGTCTAACTGATTTTCCATGCGGGCAGTAAAGTCATAGTTCATCAAGTCGTTGAAGTTTTCTTCCAAACGATCCGTGACGATCTCACCCATTTTTTCCGCATAGAACCGGCGGTTTTCTACTTTCACATAGCCACGATCTTGGATCGTCGAAATGATAGCCGCATATGTTGACGGGCGACCAATGCCACGTTTTTCTAATTCTTTAACTAAAGATGCTTCACTAAAGCGTGCTGGTGGCTTCGTAAAGTGTTGACTTGGCAACAATTCTACCAACGATAACTCAGTGCCTACTGGGATCGCAGGTAAAGTTTTATCTTCGTCATTTTTACGCAGTGCTGGCATGACTCTCGTCCAACCATCAAAACGTAAAGTGCGACCTTTCGCTTTTAATTCGAAATCGCCCGCTTTCACCGTTAATGTTGTAGAGTCGTATTTTGCAGGTGTCATTTGACAAGCCACAAATTGATTCCAAATCAACTGGTATAAACGTTTTGCATCGTTTTCCATGTCTTTTAGTGAGTCTGGCAACACATCAACATTGGATGGACGAATAGCTTCGTGCGCTTCTTGGGAATTATCTTTACTGGTATAAACGTTCGCGTCTTTTGGTAAGTATTGCGCACCAAAGTTGTCAGAAATATAACCGCGAACCATATTTACTGCGTCTTGGCTCAAGTTGGTTGAGTCAGTACGCATATAGGTAATATAACCTGCTTCATACAAACGCTGAGCCATCATCATGGTTTTCTTCACACCAAAGCTTAAGCGAGTGCTCGCCGCTTGTTGCAGCGTGGATGTGATGAATGGCGCGCTGGGTTTGCTGGATGTCGGTTTATCTTCACGATCAATCACTTGATAACGTGCTTTTTCCAGTAATTTAACCGCAGCTTCTGTTTGTACTTTATTAACAGGTTTAAATGATTTTCCTGACTGAGAAGTCACTTCTAAGCGTAAATTAACGGCGCTTTTATCCGCTAAATCCGCATGCAGTTCCCAATATTCTTCAGGAACAAAAGCTTTAATTTCTCGTTCGCGTTCAACAATCAGTCTCACTGCAACAGACTGTACACGCCCAGCTGATAATCCACGTGCCACTTTTTTCCATAATAATGGAGACACCATGTAACCAACGACACGGTCCATAAAGCGACGTGCTTGCTGAGCATTAACACGGTCGATATTCAATTCACCTGGGCTTTCAAATGCTTGAGTAATCGCATTTTTAGTGATTTCGTTAAACACAACACGACTAAAACGAGAGTCATCACCACCGATCACTTCGCGTAAATGCCACGCAATTGCTTCCCCTTCGCGGTCAAGGTCCGTCGCGAGGTAGACGTGGTCAGCATCTGCGGCTAACGCTTTTAATTCAGAAACGACCTTTTCCTTACCCGGCAAAATTTGGTAATTCGCCTTCCAACCATGATAAGGGTCGATCCCCATACGTTTAACTAACGCATCTTGAGGATCCTTCTTAACTTTTTTCGTTTTGTCGGTCTTTGCTTTATCGGTAGATGAGCCTGTACTCTTCGGTGAGCCGGATTGTGAGCCAGAGCCGCTTTTCGGCAGATCACGAATATGGCCGACGCTGCTTTTTACAACGTAGCCACTGCCAAGATATTTATTGATCGTTTTGGCTTTTGCCGGGGACTCCACTATAACAAGAGCTTTACCCATATTTACCTTTACCTACTATCAAAGAAGGCGCATTTTTCTATTCAAATGCGCAAAATGAGAATCTCTTTTTTATATTGCGACAGAATCACAATATATCAATATTTTTTCGTACAATAATTTGTAACGAAACGAATTTTATCCACCAGCCACATTATTTTATAAAGCATACAAATTGCTCTAGTTGACTGATTTTAACCACATAATGCGGTTTAGCCGCATTGAAAAACACACACTCTACCTGATAAAATGCTAGAAGCAACCAATTATTTTTTCAAGAGAGGCATTCTATGAACACTGAGATTCAAACTATTTCAAAGCAAGAACTACTTGAAAAAGCCAACGAAATCATTAAAAACCACGATGAATACCTCGACGGCATGTTCGTGGATAATGTCGAGCAACATCGCGATGTTTTGGTCTTCAAAGGGGAGTTCTTCCTTGATGAAAATGGCATTCCAACCCTAAAAAGCCCTGCGGCTTTTAACATGTATAAGCATTTAGCACACGTATTTTCTGAACAGTATCGACTGCTTGAGTCTGAACAGTAATAAAAAAATACCGGCTTTATTGGCCGGTATTTTTAAGGGTAGTTCAAATTGAACATTACGTCGTCAATATTCAATGAATGTTATTTCTCTTTATAACATACATTTTATAACCGTTATTTTTATAATAGCGGTTTTTGACCTCGCTGCCACCAGCGTAATAATAGCTTATCCGCACTTTCAGCCGCACTACTGGTAAAACGCTCTACCATTTTTTTACTCATGACAAAACGGATTCTAACGATTTCTTTGGTTTCAATTGCATCAATGATCAGGTCATCACTCACCCCAATCTGATCCACCAAACCTTTTTCTAGCGCTTGAGTTCCATACCAGTATTCCCCTGTTGCAACAGCAGCAATATCAAGAGATGGGCGATTTTGATGAACAAAATCTTTGAACAGCTCATGCGTTGAGTTCAAATCCTCAACAAACTTCTTGCGCCCTTGCTCGGTGTTTTCACCCAGCATCGTCAATGTACGCTTGTATTCCCCCGCAGTGTGTAACTCTACGTCTACATCATGTTTTTTCAGTAAACGGTGAATATTAGGTACCTGCGCGACAACACCGATCGAACCAATAATAGAAAACGGCGCTGCAACAATTTTATTTGCGATACACGCCATCATATAACCGCCACTCGCCGCGACTTTATCAACCGCAACAGTAAGTGGAATATTTTTCTCTTTCAATCTCATTAATTGAGATGCCGCTAAACCGTAACCATGGACTAATCCACCTGGGCTTTCTAAACGCAGTAAAACTTCATCTTGAGCTTCCGCAACTGCCAGAATTGCACTGATTTCTTCACGTAAAGAGCTAACTTCACGAGCATCCATGCTGCCTTTAAAGTCTAAGACATATAAGCAAGGCTTTTTGACGGCAGTTTGCCCTACTTTTGCCCCTGATTTTTCACTTTTCGCTTTCGCTTTTTCCTGTTTTTTAAATGCCTTTGTCCACGCTTTTTGCTCAGAATCATTCATTTTGATTTGTTGCATTTGGCGTTGGCGTTCGCGGTAGCTCTCACCTAAATCTGTAATTTTTAATGCACCTTTACTTCCTTGGCGTCTCATTCCGACACCAAATACAAATACAGCAATAACCACAATAGCAACCACAATCGTCACCACTTTTGCTAAAAACAGTCCATACAAAGAGAAATACTCCACAGGTTGATCCTTCTCGTATTTAACACTAATAAAAAATGATCGCATGATTGTTCAAAAACAACCAGTAAAAAAATTGTTATCAATAACCACAGACGTTAAACAAATGTGGTAAATTGCCCTCCCGCGCAATTTACGCGATGATAACCCTCAACGCGAATCATGACGATAGGAAAAATTATGCTTCATTATCAGCCTAGACAAGATCTTTTGAATGGTAAAACTATCTTAATCACCGGCGCTACTGATGGGATTGGTCAAGAAGCAGCATTAACTTATGCACGCTTTGGCGCATCCGTCATTTTATTGGGTAGAAACCCGCAAAAATTAGCCGCAATTAAACAAGAAATTCAAGACGTCACGGGTTCAACATCAGAAAGCTACCTTATTGATTTACTGACTGCGACACCCGACGATTGCCAAGCCATCGCAGACGATATTGCTAAACAACATCCTTATTTAGATGGCGTATTACACAGCGCAGGATTACTGGGGAATATCGCTCCAATAAGTGAACAACCCGCTCAGCTGTGGCATGACGTTATGCAAGTCAATGTGAATGCTGGGTTTATGCTAACTCAAGCTCTATTACCTTTATTAGAGAAAGCGCCCCATGCATCTCTTATATTCACCAGTTCTAGTGTCGGCAAACAAGGTCGTGCAAATTGGGGCGTCTATGCCGTTTCTAAATTTGCAACGGAAGGTTTAATGCAAGTCTTAGCTGATGAATATCAAGGCACCGGTTTACGTGTAAACTGCATCAATCCAGGACGCACGCGCACCGCAATGCGCGCTGGTGCAGCACCAGGAGAGGATCCAATGACGTTAAAAACGCCCGCCGATATTATGCCAACTTATCTATACTTAATGGGTGATGATAGCGTCGACCAAACGGGAACAAGTGTAGATGCTCAACCAAATTTAAAGCCGATTAAAGCGGAGTAAACCATGAGCCAAGACCGACACGAAGAACGTCAACAACGTTTGAAACAAAAAGTGGATGAACGTATAGATGCCGCACAATTAGAACGAGGGATCCTGATTGTCTTCACCGGCAACGGTAAAGGAAAAACGACGGCTGCCTTTGGTACAGCGTGTCGTGCGGTCGGTCATGGCAAAAAAGTCGCGATTGTCCAGTTTATTAAAGGCAGCTGGGACAATGGAGAACGAAATCTTTTGGAACCCCACGGGGTTCCTTTTTATGTCATGTCGACGGGTTTCACATGGGAAACTCAGAACAAGCATACGGATACACAAGCTTGTCTCGAAACATGGCTGCACGCTCTTCAATTACTGCAAGACCCACAGTATGACTTAGTGATTCTTGATGAGCTTACTTATATGGTGAGTTACCATTATCTCCCACTTGCTGAGGTCATGAATGCGCTGAGCTGCCGCCCCGAAAATCAGTCGGTCATCATTACAGGCCGAGGTTGTCACCGTGAATTACTGGAATTCGCTGATACCGTGACGGAGATGCGCCCCATTAAACATGCGTTTGACGCAGGGATTAAAGCGCAAAAAGGCATTGATTGGTAATAGTTAGTGACAGCGAATTAAGGCATATCATGAAGTTTTAAAACACCCGCGCTGAATATAGCTGCAGTTTGCGACAAAAATAACACATATTTTTGTCGCTCTTCTAAACAATGGTCCTCAGTATCCCACTGACTATAAATTTCAGCCATACTCGATACCTCGAGACGATATTGATTATAAAAATCTTGCTTCGTTGTCGGGTCGTCTGAACGCCGATAAGCGTGGATAATAGCATTCACTTTCTCTGCATACTGCTGAATGTTTTGATCGTCAGAAACCGGAAGTATCACAGGATAGTCAAACATCAGGCTCACTGTATCCTGTTGTACAGATTTATCTTCACGTACCGAAACCTGTTTTATTTGTTTATCATCACTGGAAATTGCATTAATGAATTCTAAATATGAAAAACACTTTGTTTTTATTTTACTTACGTTGGTCAATGAATTTAATTCGTCTGGGATCCGAGTACCAATAGGATAATCACAGTTGAATACGTTATTATCAATAATGATATCATCACTGCTCTGAACTCTTCCTTTTACTCGATAATCGCCAACCTTTAATTCTTGCACTATCTGATCATGTATCGACGGAATTCCATTATTCCCATAGACAAAGCTATAGGAATAATAAATATGCTGCTGAGGATTTAATATTCCCCCTTTATTACCAGGGTAAACCATAAAATAAATATGTTTACCTTGCTCCATCGTCATGGAATGTAAGCCTTGTTTCAAATATAAACTTCCCACAGATTCTCTAGGGATCACTATCAGTTTATTATCAATAAAAAATGAGTAATTATCTAACGATTCATTACTGAAGAAGAAGCGCCCATTTTCAGAGGTATGTGGTTGATATGCATCGCAACTTGTTATGCCAAAACTCAAGACTGCCGCATATTTCGCCGACTTTGTACATAACATAAATATTAAAACCTTTTATTTATTTCATCATGATAAAAATAGATTAAATATACAACTTACACAATATGAAAGTGTCACAATGTGACAAGCACCTTATAAACTCTTAGCTTGAGTATTTTAAGTTTTAAATACTAAAATAACAAAGAAGTAAAAGTAATAACCAAAATTGCTCAGTGTATTTTATTTCACCCTTTACTAATCATAAAAGGACTGGGTTGGTAATTTATTTACTCTCTTGTTATTTTATTTCTATTAATTGGAAAAACATTGAAATAGATAATGTGAGAATGAAAAATTGAGTATCAAAAATTAGCGGATAATTTCAGAATTTCAATCTAAATGAAATAAAAAAAGGTTATGGCGCATACCATAACCTCTTTAAAATCTGCTAAATAACGCAGTACAAATTAGATTCGAGTACGACGTTTTGCTGTTGGACGCGAAGATTGGCGTTTCGCCGCTGGGCGTGATGCAACTTGAGTATGACGCTTCACTGCACGACGAATTTGGTTCGCTTTGATGCGGCGCTGATCGCGCTCAACAGACACTTTACTTTCTGTTTCAACATCCAGCTCAACTAACTCTCTTAAATAGTTAGTTTGCTCTAAACCTAACTCCGTCCAACCACCACGCGGTAAACCTTTAGGGAGGTCAATATCCCCGTAACGAACACGGATCAGCCGGCTGACTTGAACACCAACAGATTCCCATAAGCGGCGAACTTCACGGTTACGACCTTCCGTTAACGTGACGTTATACCACTGGTTCATTCCTTCACCACCACGGTATGACACCGTTTTAAACGATGCAGGACCATCTTCTAATTGAACACCCGTAGTTAACTGACGAATTTTTGCGTCCGTGATTTCACCAAATACACGTACCGCATACTCACGTTCGACTTCACGGCTTGGGTGCATTAAACGGTTAGCTAATTCGCCATCCGTCGTGAATAACAGTAAACCACTGGTATTCACATCAAGACGACCTACCGCTATCCAGCGAGCGCCAGTCAATCTTGGTAAACGATTAAATACTGTTGGACGTCCTTCAGGGTCATGACGAGTACACAATTCCCCTTCTGGTTTGTAGTATGCCATGACACGGCAGATTTCTTTTTCTGGCTCTTTAATCGCTAAAAGGCGGCCATCTAAACGAATTTTTGTTGTCGCTTTAACTTCAACACGGTCACCCAGTGTTGCCATTTTACCATCAACACTAATGCGACCTTCTTTAAGTAATCCTTCGATTTCTCGGCGGGAACCATGCCCTGAACGGGCAAGGATTTTTTGTAACTTTTCAGTTTGTTGCGGTTTAGAACTCATGAGATCCTCAGCTGTCGCCTTCACAGGCGTCAAATAACTTCTCGCTCAATAGGCAAAAAGTGATGAATTTGAAAACCTGCGCATTATACACAGGTTTATCCTGATCCCCTATTACTAATCTTCTTGGCAAATAAGCTTACTCAAAGGGGCTTGGGTCACCGGTTCCAACGCGAGCAACAACCGGTGTGTCATCCGTAAAATCAATAACCGTCGTTGGTTTTTGACCGATGTAGCCGCCATGGATCACTAAGTCCACTTGTTTATCCAGTAAATCGCGGATCTCTTCAGGATCAGATTGCGTAAAATCATCTCCCGGTAAAATCAAGCTGGTGGACATTAATGGCTCCCCTACGGCTTCCAACAGATCACGCGCAATTGGATTTGAAGGAACACGTAAACCAATTGTTTTACGTTTTTCATTCATTAAACGGCGCGGTACTTCTTTCGTCGCTTTCAAAATAAACGTGTAGTTACCCGGTGTATTGTTCTTAATTAAACGAAATACGGTGTTATCTACATGCGCATAGTTAGAAAGCTCAGATAAATCACGACACATTAACGTAAAGTTATGATTTGAATCCAATTTACGGATACGGCAAATACGTTCTAGGGCATTTTTTTCTTCTAAACGACAACCAATGGCATAACCTGAATCTGTCGGGTAAACCACAACGCCGCCTTTATTCAGGATTTCAACGCTTTGGCTAATCAGCCTTGCCTGAGGGTTGTCCGGATGGATATAGAAAAACTGGCTCATAGTGACCTCTATAGTTGAGTATCGACAGCATCATCCGGTGAACGACCTAAAAATGGCACTATCTATTTGCAAGACATAACAACCACAATATTACCTTTATCAAATAATATTGCGGTTCAATAAAATAATTTATATTGCAGAGTATTTTACACCCAAACCGTGATCCATCAATAAATTAGGTTATATTCTCATAAACTAAGCGGTTTTTATCTGATCCCACAGCGTCCAAACCGCATGATTATCATTAGGGAGCCATAGATTGCGTCCTAGTTCAATCCACGAACACGGTCGATGAAAATCAGAGCCGACTGACGTTTTCAATTCGGCGCCTTGCGCTAATTCCCCTAAAAATTGCTTCTCATTCGCTGGCTGCTGACAGTGGGATATCTCCATCGCATCCCCTTGGCAAGCTTTAAAATAGTCGATCAGCCGTCTTAACCACTTATTGGAAAGTTGATATTTTGATGGATGGGCTAATACCGCAACACCACCCGCGCGATGAATCGCGTCGACGGCCTCTTGAATGCTGCACCACTGAGCCGGTACATAACCAGTCTTTCCTTTCGCAAGGTAGCGCTTGAACACATTATTAATCGTTTTCTCTTTGCCAGTTTTGACAATATATTGCGCAAAATGCGCCCGAGTTACCTGTCCACCACCTGAAAGTGCTTGTGCATTCTCCCATGCATCATCAATTCCTGCTTTTTGCAAACGTCGTCCCATTTCAATGCCACGTTCTAAACGACGCTGTGATTGCTGCTCCAACAACGTCGCCATTGCAGGCTCACTCGGTGAAAAATTTAGCCCAACAATATGAATTTCAATATTTTCCCACAGGGTGGATATTTCAACGCCATTAACGAGTGTTAATGGACGCGGATTTTCTGCAAGATATGCCCTGGCGGCAATCACCCCATCACAAGTATCATGATCCGTAATTGATAAGACATTCACACCCATTACTATCGCACGTTCGACTAACTCAGCGGGCGTTAAATCCCCATCTGATGCATTCGTATGGCTATGTAAGTCATAGCGAGTCACTATTGGCGTCGAATCTTGCGACATGATGTTACCTTCTCCCTTCTTCGACTTAACGAAAATTAAAAATAAATACAAACAACTATTGACACAAACCTCATGATCCAGTTTACTAGTACGAAAGATTAGTTACATCCAAAAAACATTTAAAACCAATTTGTTTATCCAGTGAGGCATGTATGACTTTATTCAATTTATCAAATCGTTGGTGGCGCGACTTCCCAAATTGGGCGGAAGCCGCACGCGCATAAATTGTTAATGCCTCAGTGCCGAACCCGCCCTCAACCAGCGGGTTTTTTTATGTCTGAAATTAGCTTAAGGCAGCAAAATGAACAAACAAAACACCACATTAGCACATTTTAATTATCTGGATAGCCCAATTAACTATCAACCAGACCCAACGTTGCTATTTAATCATCTGTGCCAGAATAAACCCGCTACCATGTTGTTAGAGTCGGCGGAAGTCAACAACAAAGCCAATTTACAAAGTTTGTTAATCGTCGACAGCGCATTACGTATCCGAGCATTTGGTCAACGTGTCGAAATTGAAGCATTAACCCAAAATGGGCAAGCACTTCTGCCATTAATCAGTGAGCAGTTAACAGAGCAAGCCCTTCGTTGTGATTTAACAACAGAGCATTTGACCGTTGTTTTTGCGCAACCAGAAAGTCAATTAGATGAAGATAGCCGCTTAAAAAGCGCATCCTGCTTAGATGTATTACGGACATTGCCTGCACTGGCACAAGCCTACTACACCAAGCCTGAAATTCTCTTCATGGGTGGGTTATTCGCCTACGATTTAGTCGCAAATTTTGAAGAATTACCTGAAGTAACCGCGACTAACCAGTGCCCTGATTTCTGCTTTTTTGTCGCTGAACACTATTTAGTGATCGACCATCAGAACCAAGCGGCACGTTTGAAAAGCTTATTTTTTACTGCAAATGTACAAGCAGTAGCACAAGTACAACAACGTCATAATGACATTATCGTGGCTTGCCGACCATACTTACCCACCTTGCCTTTGGGGGAACCCACTAAGTTCAGCGTCACTATCAATAAAGACGATACAGAGTATGGCAAGGTGGTGAATACACTAAAAGAGGCGATTTATCGTGGGGATATCTTCCAAGTTGTGCCATCGCGTAAATTTAGTATGCCATGTGCACAACCCTTGATTGCCTATCAAAAACTCAAAGCACAAAACCCAAGCCCTTATATGTTTTTTATGCAAGACAACGACTTTACGCTGTTTGGCGCATCACCTGAAAGTGCATTGAAATACAGCCAACAAAGTCGTGTTGTCGAAATCTACCCTATCGCAGGGACTCGTCCTCGTGGACGTAATGCGCAAGGGAATATCGACTTGGATTTAGATAGTCGCATCGAATTAGCAATGCGCACGGATGAAAAAGAGCTCGCGGAACACATCATGCTCGTAGACTTGGCTCGTAATGATTTAGCACGCATTTGCGAAGCGGGTAGCTGTTATGTCGCCAATTTGACCAAAGTCGATCGCTACTCTTTTGTGATGCACCTAGTCTCTCATGTTGTGGGCACTTTACGTCGTGATTTAGATGTATTTCATGCCTATCAAGCCTGTATGAATATGGGAACACTAACTGGTGCGCCAAAAGTCAAAGCCATGCAATTGATTGCCGAATGTGAAAAAGAACGTCGCGGCTCCTACGGTGGCGCTGTCGGGTACTTCAACGGCAAAGGGGATTTTGATACCTGTATCGTTATTCGCTCAGCGTATGTTGAAAATGGTATTGCGACAGTGCAAGCCGGCGGTGGTGTGGTACTCGACTCCTCCCCGCAAGGTGAAGCCGACGAAACGCGTAATAAGGCACGTGCAGTGATCCGCGCGATTGCTCAAGCCCACCAAGTTGAGGAGTTATTCTAATGGCTAACATCTTACTACTCGATAATGTTGACTCTTTTACTTACAACTTGGTCGACCAATTACGTGCCAGTGGTCATCAGGTCGTGATCTACCGTAACACCGTCAGTGCAGAACATGTTTTATCCGTACTGACACAATTGAATGACCCGATTTTGGTGCTTTCTCCCGGACCAGGAAAACCCAGTGAAGCCGGTTGTATGCCTGAAGTGCTTAAATCTGCGTTAGGAAAAATTCCGGTGATTGGTATTTGCTTAGGGCATCAAGCCATTGTTGAAGCGTATGGCGGCGTTGTTTCTCCAGCGGGAGAAATATTACATGGTAAAGCCTCAATGGCGACCCATGATGGTCAAGCGATGTTTGCTGATTTAGATAACCCAATTTCAGTGGCGCGTTATCACTCTTTAGTAGGTAGCCAAGTTCCTGAATCATTAACCATTTGTGCACAGTCTAACGGTATGGTTATGGCCGTGCGCAATGATGAGCAGCGAGTGTGTGGATTCCAGTTCCACCCTGAATCCATCTTAACCACGCAAGGTAAGTTGTTATTAGAAAACACCGTGGCATGGGCGCTTTCTTCCCCCAACAAAACAACAACACATTCGCACTAATGGGACACAGAGAGCCAATCATGCAAAACATTTACGATAAATTATTTAAGGCGCAAGCGTTAACTCAACAAGAGAGCCAATACCTCTTTAACGCCATCATTCAAGGTGAGCTCACGGAGCCCCAACTTGCCGCGGTGCTGATCAGCATGAAAATGCGCGGTGAACAACCTCAAGAAATTGCAGGTGCCGCACTGGCATGCTTGGAAAACGCGCAGCCATTCCCACGCCCTGATTATCAATTTAGCGATATTGTCGGGACCGGTGGTGATGGAGCAAACAGCATTAACATTTCAACCGCCAGCGCTTTTGTGGCTGCCGAATGTGGGATCAAAGTAGCCAAACACGGTAACCGTAGCGTTTCAAGTCGTTCTGGTTCCTCTGATTTACTTGCTGCATTTGGAATTGCATTAGATTTAAGTGCTCAGAGTGCTCGTGATGCCTTAGATGAATTAGGTTTATGCTTTTTATTTGCGCCACAATATCACAGTGGATTCCGTCATGCTGCGCCGGTTCGCACTCAGTTAAAGACGCGCACCCTATTTAATGTACTGGGTCCATTAATCAACCCTGCGCGTCCACCGCTCGCTTTAGTTGGCGTGTATCAAGATTCACTGGTTGAGCCCGTTGCAAAAACCATGCAAATGCTTGGGTTTACTCGTGCAGCTGTGGTACATAGTGGAGGGATGGATGAAGTTTCTCTTCATGCGCCAACCCATGTAGCCGAACTAAAAAATGGCGAAGTGCAGCAATATATCTTAACAGCTGACGATTTTGGCTTAACACCCTATCAACTAAAAGATTTAGAAGGCGGTACGCCCGATGAGAATCGTTTTCTGTTAACTCAATTATTACAAGGACATGGTCAAGCCGCTCATGAAGCCGCTGTTGCTGCCAATGTCGCGATGTTATTACGTATTAATGGTTACGAAGATTTAAAAGAAAACAGCGAACACGCACTCAATATTATTCGTAGCGGCAAAGCATTTGACCGCGTTCTGGCACTAGCTGCAAGGGAGCACTAAAATGAAAGGCACTGTATTACAGAAGATTGTAGATGACAAACTGACCTACTTGGTTGAACGCAAATTGCACCAACCGCTGGCGAGTTTCCAATCTGAAGTGCAACCTGCGCAACGTGGTTTTTATGCGGCATTACAAGCTAAACGCCCTGTCTTTATTTTAGAGTGTAAAAAAGCATCGCCATCAAAAGGAGTGATCCGTGAAGATTTCGATCCTGCGGTCATTGCCAGCATGTATGCTCCTTATGCTTCTGCAATTTCTGTTCTTACCGATGAAAAATATTTCCAAGGTAAAATGGATTATCTGACTATCGTCAGCAATACCGTGAAACAACCTGTTCTGTGCAAAGATTTCATTGTCGACCCTTATCAGATATACCTTGCTCGCTATTACCAAGCAGATGCTATATTACTTATGCTATCGGTATTGGACGATGAGCAATACATTGCATTAGCAGATGTGGCACACCAACTCAATATGGGCGTACTCACTGAAATCAGTAATGAAGGTGAATTGCAGCGCGCTATCAAGTTGAGAGCCAAAGTTGTCGGGATCAATAACCGTGACCTACGTGATATGTCCATTGACCTCAATCGCACTCGTCAGCTAGCTCCGCGTTTACCTGCGGGTACGGTGGTGATCAGTGAATCGGGCATTTTACAACATCAACATATTCAAAGCCTTGTCGATGTCGCAAATGGATTCTTAATTGGCAGTGCCTTGATGGAACAAGCAGATTTACCACAAGCACTGCGTAATTTATTAGTTGGCGAACATAAAGTCTGTGGTTTAACCCGAGAGCAAGATGCTAAAGCGGCTTTTGCTGCTGGTGCTAATTTTGGTGGATTGATTTTTGCGGAAAAATCACCCCGTAAAGTGACATTGTCACAAGCAAAGCAGATTATTCACTCAACCCCGCTTAAATATGTGGGTGTTTTTCGCGATCAATCCGTTGATTTTGTATCACATATTGCACAACAGCTAGCACTTCACGCTGTTCAGCTTCACGGTAACGAAGACAATGCTTACATTGCCCAGCTCCGTGAAATCTTGCCCGCGCACTGTCATATTTGGAAAGCACTTAACATGGCAGATAATCAAGTTATTGATTATGACCCAACTTTAGTCGATATCTTGCTATTAGATAATGGTGCAGGTGGTACAGGTAAAACCTTTGATTGGTCAAATATCCCCGTCAATAGCTCACATAAGCTGATGATTGCTGGTGGACTCAACCCAGATAATTGCCAGCAAGCGGCACAACTCGTTTGTAATGGGCTTGATTTTAACTCAGGTATTGAGATTGAGCCGGGTATTAAATCCGAACATAAACTAAACCAAGTCTTTGATGTATTGAAGAATGCCCGTATAGCACTTTAGCCAAAAACACATTCATCAATACAGAACACACAATTTTAAAATGGATAATAAATAATGAGCAAATTAGACCCCTATTTCGGTGAGTTTGGTGGGCAATATGTCCCAGAAATCCTGATCCCTGCATTAAACCAGTTGGAAGATGCCTTTATTGATGCCCAAAATGATCCTGCATTCTTAACGGAATTTCATGACCTACTCAAAAATTATGCGGGTCGTCCAACTGCGTTAACCCTGTGCCGTAATCTGACTGCGGGAACAAAAACCAAACTCTATTTAAAGCGTGAAGACCTCCTTCACGGGGGCGCCCACAAAACTAACCAAGTTTTAGGGCAAGCCTTACTGGCAAAACGCATGGGCAAAAATGAAATTATTGCCGAAACGGGTGCTGGGCAACATGGTGTTGCTACCGCCCTTGCTTGTGCATTATTGAATATGAAATGTCGTATTTACATGGGTGCGAAAGATGTTGAACGTCAGTCTCCTAACGTATTTCGGATGAAATTAATGGGTGCGGAAGTGATCCCAGTCCATAGCGGCTCTGCGACCTTAAAAGATGCCTGTAATGAAGCATTAAGAGACTGGTCTGGTAGCTATGAAACCGCACACTATTTATTAGGGACTGCAGCGGGTCCTCATCCCTATCCAACCATTGTACGTGAATTCCAACGGATGATTGGTGATGAAGCCAAACAACAGATCTTAGACAAGGAAGGTCGTTTGCCCGATGCGGTGATCGCCTGTATCGGTGGCGGTTCCAATGCTATCGGCATGTTTGCCTCCTTTATTCCTGAAGAAAATGTCGGGTTAATTGGTGTTGAGCCCGCGGGCCATGGCATTGAATCAGGGCAACACGGTGCTCCTTTGAAACACGGTCGCGTTGGGATTTACTTTGGAATGAAGTCCCCCATGATGCAAACCTCTGAAGGTCAAATTGAAGAGTCTTATTCAATTTCTGCGGGATTAGATTTCCCGTCAGTGGGTCCTCAACACGCTCACTTAAACAGTATTGGTCGAGCAGAATACGTTTCAATCACGGATGATGAAGCGCTGAATGCCTTTAAGTTGCTGTCACGTAAAGAAGGCATTATTCCTGCGTTGGAATCTTCCCATGCGCTGGCTTACGCGCTCAAAATGGCAGAACAAAATCCGAATAAAGAGCAGTTGTTAATTGTCAATTTATCCGGTCGTGGTGATAAAGACATTTTTACAGTACATGATATTTTGACCAGCAGAGGGGAAATCTAA
Source organism: Providencia sp. PROV033 (assembly GCF_028484855.1). NCBI lineage: Bacteria > Pseudomonadati > Pseudomonadota > Gammaproteobacteria > Enterobacterales > Morganellaceae > Providencia > Providencia sp. PROV033. The sequence continues at coordinate 16,937 of NZ_JAMPSW010000016.1, forward strand.
TGACGCGTTATACCCAACTTTTTCAGCGTTTAGACCAAAAAAATCAAGGTGCTTTCGTTCCCTTTGTCACGTTAGGTGACCCTGATGCTGAGCTCTCGTTAAAAATTATTGATGCACTCATCGCTGGCGGTGCGGATGCCTTAGAGATAGGCATTCCGTTCTCTGATCCTTTAGCGGATGGCCCGACAATTCAAAATGCCAATTTACGTGCCTTTAAAAGCGATATCACACCGACGTTATGCTTTGAATTATTAGCGCGTATTCGTGCCAAACACCCCGATATGCCAATTGGCTTATTAGTGTATGCCAACTTAGTGTTCACTAATGGTATTGACTCTTTCTATCAACGTTGTCAGCAGTCAGGTGTAGATTCCGTTTTAGTTGCGGATGTGCCAATGCGTGAATCAAAGCCTTTCCGTGAATCTGCGATAGCCCACGGTATTGCGCCTATCTTTATCTGCCCACCAAATGGTGATGACGCCCTGCTACAGGAAATTGGCAAACACAGTCAAGGCTATACTTATTTGCTTTCTCGAGCGGGGGTCACCGGAACAGAGCAACGTGCTCAAATGCCATTAACCCATTTAATCGATAAGCTCTCTCAATATGGTGCGGCGCCTGCACTTCAAGGATTTGGTATTTCAGAACCGGAACAAGTAGCTGAAGCGATTCGTAATGGTGCAGCTGGCGCAATATCCGGTTCCGCTGTCGTCAAAATTATTGAAAATAATTTGCAGCAGCCACAAGAGATGCTCAGTAAATTAACGACGTTTGTCACTAATATGAAAGCTGCTACACAGAAATAATTCCCATCATTTATTTCTATCTAGACTTTGTGAAGCCATCCATTATTGGGTGGTTTTTTTATTCTTAATATCAATTAATTGATTTTGGTTTTTAGTCAAATTTCACATCACAGAAAACATTTCAAATATAGAGATAAAATCATTAACTTTAATTTAAGTTTAAATACGTATTTTGATATTTAAATTTTGAATGAAATATCTGTATTGATATATTAAAACCCCAGCAATGTAAATTTAATGTTAAATAAAATAGAATTAATTTAACATTCCAGATTATTATTTTATTTTCTAAAAACGAAAAATCCGGGAAGTATATTCCCGGATTTCTTTACTGCTTTCTAATCCATTAGTCAGCAAGAATAATCTTGCTTATGTCCTTAAGAAATTAGAAACGGTAACCCACACCAAACATAAATACGAATGGGTCTAAACGAGTATCGATTTTTTGTTGCTGACCATCGGCTTTAAATTTAACGTCCGTTTCGATATTCATCCACCACACTGAGGCGTTTAACATCCAGTTGTCAGTCAGGTTATAGTCCATACCTGCTTGAGCTGCAAAGCCCCAAGAGCTTGATAAATCAAGGTCTGAAAGCTTAGCATCTTTACCTGTGCTATTAAATTTCTCATCAAAGAAGAAGGTATAGTTCAGACCCGCACCTAAATAAGGACGCAGTTTATCTTCTTTACTACCGAAATAGTATTGAGCCATCAGTGTTGGTGGTAAATGTTTAACTGTTGCAATAGTACCTGTCGGACCTGTTCCAACTTTATGCTCAAAAGGTGTTGCAGCTAATAATTCCACACCAATATTATCGGTGATCATGTAACCGAAAGTTAAACCTAATTGGGTATTATTATTAACGTCAAAAGAACCAAGTCCTAATACGTTTTCAGAACCCGCATTTGGTCTTACCGTTGCAGTTCCTGCACGAAATAAAAAGTCGCCAGCTTCATGTGCAAATGAAACAGCTGGAGCTAAAGTTGCAGCAGCTAAGACAAGCGCAGTGAGTTTTTTCATTGTCATCCCATTCCTATGTTTATTATTTAGCAAAAATATAGCCTATTCTCGAATTAGATATTCAAATCAAGATCACATCTTTTGCTAATTTATATATTTCGCAATAAATCTGAGTTTATTATTCCATTACTATTTTTTTCTATTTTGATTTGAATCAATTTTCGTTAAATAACTATTAAAATAAAAAATGATTTTATATTTATTGCTAATTAAACTCACTTTTAAATATATATTTAAAATACATCTTTTGGATTTTATTCTTTATTATTCTTAATACGCGTATTTATTGAGCGCCTCTACTGATTAGGCTAACTCCCAGACTTTTCTTATCTTTCTCTACCTATACGCACGATACTCGGTTACAATCACCGTCAAATTTTTATTCCGTTTGTAGATAGGAGCAGTTACATGTCCATTTCGGCCAACTCACTCTTTCGTGACAGCATCAACTTTTTTAAAAACCAGTTGAATGGCCTTTTCACCATTGTGATAATCGCCACGGTAATCAGCGTGATTGTCTACGCAATGTTAATTCCTAATGAACGGATGATCGGCGTATTACTGGAAGCGCAAAACCAACTCCTTGAGGCGGGTAACGCAGGACTACAAAACTGGGTACTCACCCTGCCAGAAGCTGAAAAAAGCAGTATCCTAAGAGTCTCACTAGGCTTAATTCTCTCCGTGGCACTGGGCAGCTTAGTGCTCATGTGTGGCGTACTTTCTTATATTGCCAATTTATCTCGCGGTGAAGCCGTCAACGGAACCCAAGCGTTAGTGTCATCGTTACCTAAAGCTCCTGCCATGTTCCTGTTGTTGATCATCTGCTCTTTGCTTATCCAACTGGGTATCACTTTAATGGTGCTTCCTGGTCTGATTTTAGCGATCGGTTTTTCTCTCGCGCCCGCGATTCTAATGAATGAAAAAGTGAATCCATTTAATGCAATGGGGAAAAGTTGGAAGCTGGCATTTGCGAATTGGCGTATTGCTGCCCCAATGATTTTAATCTGGATGGCAAGCCAAATGCTGGTCAGTATGCTGTTAAGCAGCCTGCAACTGAATCATATCGTGGTCAATGGTATTTCGTTCTTATTTAACAATATCATTGCGGCTTTTGCTTTAATTTACTTTTTCCGTTTATACATGCTGAGCACCAAGAATGCCTAAGCTCACATAGGCTAATTGATGAAAAAGGGCGTATCTGATACGCCCTTTTTTCCGTTATATTGACTGATTTTTCTCTTCGTTTCGCTCATCCACACTTTTTTGCTGAATATGCTGCTTACTTTGAATCAAGCGAATAGCAAAATAGATATCCGGTACCACCAATAAATCATCATCTGAACGATTAATTTTATTTTGAGATAACCAGCGATTTAGCGATGTCCGCCGCCCTGCCAATACGAGCGTAACGCCTTTGGCTTTTAATGCCGTGACGAGTTCATTCAATGCAGAGAAGACGCTCACGTCGTTATGGGTGAAGCTAACGGCGGCGTCCACAATGACCCACGCCGGACGTTTACGCTGGCTATCGATATGCTTGTTTAAGCGATCTTTAAAATAGTTCACATTGAAATAGGTCAACGGTGAGTTAAAACGATAAATCAGAACCCCTTCAACCGCCTGAATATCATTATCAGGGTTCATAGAATGCAACATACCCTGTTCATCGACCCCTAATAATTGATCGGTTGGGCGGAATATCACCCGCAAAAATTGCAGCAAACCTAATAATACGGCAAAACCCACGCCGCTGATCAAGCCGACCACAAGCACCGCGCAAAGTGTGAAAACGCATAAGAAAAAGGCTTGTCGGTTCCGTTTACGCATAGCATAAATGCTGCGAAAACTAATCAGTGAAAACGTGGATACCACCAGCACCATCCCTAATGCGGGCATCGGGATATATCCTAATACGTCCATAGAAAACAGTAATACAACCAAGATGGTTAATGCCGCAACCACAGACACCATTTGGGTTTTGCCTCCCATCATGTCGTTTACTGCGGTTCGACTACTGGCTGCGCTGACCGCAAATCCTTGAGATAACGCCGACGCAATATTCGCCATACCCAATGCTCGCAGTTCTTGGTCAGCATCAACGGTATACCCATTTTTACTGGCAAAACTGCGAGCCGTCATCATAAAACTCACAAAGCTAATGACCGCCAAGTTTAAGGATGGTGTGACTAAATCCCGCAATAACCCAGGATTAAAATCGGGTGCTGCAATAGAGGGTAAGCCCTCCCCCAGATTACCGACAGTGCTAATGCCATATTGTTCTAAATTGAAGACAATACTGGCACCTGTTGCTAATACCATTGCAATTAATAAGGAGGGCCACTTACTGCGTACTCGCTTAATCAGTATCGTGATAGACAACGTTAACACTGCCACAATCAGTGTTGGAATATGCGTTTCAGACAGTGCGAGAGGTAGTGCGACTAAACGTTCGATAAACCCTGACGGCAGTGAATCGATACCAAATATTTTGCCTAATTGGCTTACAATAATGGTCAGAGCTACCCCATTTAATAATCCTTGAAGAATGGGACCTGACAAGAAGTCAGCAAACATTCCCAGACGAAACCGCGCCGCAATCAGGCACCAAATTCCCGTCATTAAACTCATCACAATAATTAGCTGCCAGCGAGTATTTTCATCTCCCATAGCCAATGGCGCAACGGCTGCCGCGATCACGGCGCACGTCGCCGCATCAGGACCGATAATTAACTGTTTCGATGTCCCAAATAACGCATACATCAGCATAGGTAAAATACAGGCGTATAAACCAACAATAGCGTTGATCCCCATAAGCTCCGCATAGGCTATTGCAACAGGCAGCGCCACCGCAGCGACCGATAGCCCCGCTTTCACATCCGGTCCTAAATTAGCCAATTGGTACTGGCTAAAGGCTTGCAAACCGGGCATCAAATTAAATAATCGCGCCTTTATCATGGAGAAAAATTCTCTAAAAATTAATCAGTTAATTTATTGTGTAGACTATTTATATCCGAACTATTAAAGTTTATCTAGAACTAAGTCAAATAAGCGTAAAATAGTGCAAATCTGGTTGGATGACAGCCCTAATTCTTGGTAAAAGAGAGCAAACTTTTAACAATCTTCGCAAAATCAGTTAAACTACGTCATTGTGTTTAAGTTGACTATGTTCACGTTAAGGATCCGAATCCACTGTTATGAAACAACTTATTGATTTTATTCCTTTGGTTATCTTTTTTATTGTCTATAAAAGATACGATATTTTTTACGCTAGTGGCGCCTTAATGGTGACAACACCCCTCGCTCTACTGGCAACTTATCTTATTTATAAGAAAGTCGAAAAAGTCGCTAAAATTACTTGTGTCATTGTTATGGCGTTTGCGGCTTTAACCTTAATTTTCCATAGTGATGCCTTCATTAAATGGAAAGTCACTATTATTTATGGTTTATTCGCTTTAGCATTATTAATTAGCCAATGGTTTACCAAAAAGCCCATTATCCAAAGAATGCTGGGAAGTAATCAGGAAATTAAATTAGCTGATAGTTATTGGCTGAAACTGAACACCGCTTGGGCAATCTTCTTCATCGCTTGTGCCGGTATCAATATCTATGTCGCATTTTGGATGGCGCAAGACGTTTGGGTGAATTTTAAAGTGTTTGGACTCACCGCCAGTACCTTAATTTTTACGGTTCTGAGTGTCGTGTATATTTTCAAACACATGACTAAAGAGCCCCAAATAGAGAAGCCAAAAGAGTAATTTATTTCTCTAAAATAATATAAAAATAAATAAGCTGCGCACTTTCGCAGCTTTTTTATGCCTATCACAGCGATTTGTTACAATTATCTGTGACTGGATGTACTCTAGCGGTTTACTATACTTATATTTGTTTGCTATAAATGAGCAACAAAATCATAGTGTTTAATTCCCTTTACTAAAGAGTTTGATATGCAATTACCTAACGGTGAGCTCGTTTTACGTACTTTGGCAATGCCATCAGATACCAATGCGAATGGCGATATTTTTGGTGGCTGGCTAATGTCTCAAATGGATATTGGCGGCGCGATTTTAGCAAAAGAAATTGCTCTTGGTCGCGTAGTCACAGTGGCAGTCAATGGTATTAAATTTCAAAAACCCGTTGCTGTTGGTGATGTCGTTTGCTGTTATGCTCGCTGTTTAAAAACCGGAAAAAGTTCGGTGACAATCAATATCGAAGTGTGGGTAAAAAAAGTAGCAACCCATCCAGTTGGTCAGCGTTATCAAGCGACTGATGCTGTATTTACTTATGTAGCCGTGAATGATGACAATACCCCACGCGCATTACCTGAAGACAAACAACACTTTGAATTAGAAAGTTCACAACCTCAGGCTTAATCATTCGAACATCAAAAAAGCGCTTCATATGAAGCGCTTTTTTATTTTTACTCTTACATATTTAGTGTGTTTGCTTTTCTATACTTGGCTAACCGTTCCATCCACTTTGAAGTAGATCTCGGTGGTATAACCTTTTGCAGGTAATTTTTCATATTTCCAACGGTTCATCGCGCGTTTTACATCACGCTCAAACAACCCTTTTGGCGACGCTTCGACAAACTCAATATTTTGGACTCGCCCATCATCATCAATATCATAACGCACTTTTACATAGCCATTTTTTCCAAGGCGACGAGCACGATCCGGGTAATCTGGCGCTTGTTTGCTTAATGCTTTTGGACCTCGACTCCCAGAGGACTGGCTAGATACTGGCGCATTATTTTTGGCTGTGGTCTCGGCTCCACGCGTATTTACGGTGTCTTTTGATAGGATATCCGTGTTGGTAGCGGGGGTTTTATTCATTGCGATCTGTTTTTCAACAGGCTTTACAGGTTCCTGAATTTTTTTCGGTTCTTTTTTAGGTTCTTTCTTTGGTTCAGGTTTCTTTTTCACTACCGGCTTTTTCTGCGGTAAGACAATTGCAGGTTCCACTACAGGCTCAGGTTCAATGATAGGTTCAGGCTCTACCACAGGCTCAGGTTCTGACTGTGTTTCTGCAGGCGGAGTTGAAGCAGGTTCAGCAAAGGAAAGCATCGCTATCGAGATAGGCTCCTCAGGCTGAGGAAATTTCGGTTGATTAAAAATCCATGCCATAGCTAGGCCCGCATGAATTAATAATGAGATAGCAACGATGACTAACAGTCTGATACCACGCATATGCAATTTTTACCCTACACCAGTTTACTTATTGAATATGAGCAATAGTTTAAATGCAAATAGCAATCATATTCAATAAGGTTTAGCGAACAAAGTGAAAAATGTGAGTATAAACATGAATACCCTTACTCAATCCACTGAGTAAATAACAGAGAATGGCGACGTCGATAGATATCCATTTTACGAATAGCATAAATTTTCATGTTACGGCGAGAGTGTCTTTCTAGCCAACGGCGGCGGCGGCGAACGACCTGTCTTAACATTCTCCAGCGCCCCACTTCTTGCCTACTGCGTCTCATTTTTTAATCCTTATCAGGTGGATGGTCATAACGACGAAATATTATATGCCTTTGTTTGCGAGAACCAAGAAGAAGTTATCCGCAAAAATACGAAAATGGTCAGTTTAATCATGATCCCGTTCTAGAGAACTTACCATTAATTGCACTTTTATTTATTTAACTCAGTTTTTATTCAGAACTTTTAGCAAATTCTGGTATGTTTATTCTTAGTCTATATTTAATAAGACATATTTTCTTTTTTCGACTCTTTTTCTCTTTGTCAGTGAGGCTTGTTATCCATTATGGCAACCGTCTACACCTTAATGAGTTGGTTACTTTTTTTCCTCTATTGGTTAATTGTTGCAGGGGTGACCATACGTATCCTTGTGACACGTCGCCCCGTCACTTCAGCGATGACATGGTTACTGATCATTTATATCCTGCCGTTGGTTGGTATCATCGCCTACGCAGCATTTGGTGAGCTTCATTTAGGTCGACGTCGCATCGATAAAGCCCATCAAATGTGGCCATCGGTTGCCACTTGGTTAGAAAACTTGCGTCTCTCCAAGCATATCTTTGCCACCGATAATAGCCCCGTTGCAGAGCCATTATTTCAGCTGTGTGAAAAGCGCCAAGGCATTGCTGGCGTTAAAGGTAATCGCATTCAATTACTGACCACCAGCGAAGATTCGTTACGTGCAATAGCTAACGATATTAACAATGCTCAGCATACGATCGAAATGGTGTTTTATATCTGGCAACCTGGCGGGTTAGTGGATGAAGTCACTGAAGCATTACTCAATGCCGCGAAGCGTGGTGTTAAATGCCGTATTATGGTGGACTCTGCAGGCAGCTGGCATTTTTTCCGCAGCGATTATCCGGATAAAATGCGGGCTGCTGGCATTCAATTTGTCGAATCCCTGAAAGTTAACCTAATGCGTTTTTTCCTGCGTCGAATGGACTTACGTCAACACCGCAAAATTGTGGTCATTGATAACTATATTTCCTACACCGGCAGTATGAATATGGTCGACCCTCGTTACTTTAAACAAGATGCAGGCGTTGGTGAATGGGTCGATATTTTAGTGCGCATGGAAGGTCCTGTCAGTACCACATTAGGGATTGTGTATGCCTTTGACTGGGAAATGGAAACAGGGCAACGAATTTTACCTCCGCCACCCGATACCAATATCATGCCATTTGAGCAAGATAATGGTCACACTACCCAAATGATTGCGTCAGGTCCCGGTTTTCCTGAAGAGTTAATACAGCAATCATTGATGACCGCCATGTTCTCGGCACGTAAACAGTTGATCATGACAACGCCGTATTTTGTGCCAAGTGATGACTTACTGCATGCGATTTGTACCGCTGCCATGCGCGGAGTTGATGTCAGTATCATCATGCCACGTCACAATGATTCTTTCTTAGTTCGCTGGGCTAGTCGTTCTTTCTATACAGAATTATTGGAAGCGGGCGTGAAGATCTACCAGTTTGAAGATGGATTACTGCATACCAAAAGTGTCTGTGTCGATGGCGAGCTAAGTTTAGTGGGATCAGTCAACTTAGATATGCGCAGTTTATGGCTGAACTTTGAAATTACTGTGGTCATTGACGATAAAAGTTTTGGTAGCGATCTCACGCTGGTTCAGTATGATTACATGGCTCGCTCCACACGTTTAGATATTGAAGAATGGGAACAACGCCCATTCTGGAATCGTGTCATTGAGCGCCTATGCTACTTCTTTAGCCCACTATTATAGTTTGATGCTTATATAGTATTGACCGTTAGGAAAACGTCATGAGTCAAAATTCAAATATTAACCTAATCGATGAAGATGAAATCATTGAAATTGCCTATGACCTTTTCCTTGAAGGCGCAATGGAGAATTTAGAGCCTGCGGATCAAGTTATTTTCGCATTACAGTTTGAAGACTGCGGGGCTGCTGAAATTGTTCCGTTTAGCCAAGATTGGCATATTCTGGCGACTCAAGGGCTCCCTTTAACGCAAATGAGCGAAATCGTGATTGGGCTGGCTAAAAATCCTGAAGATGACATTGATGATATTTTTGCACGAATTCTGATCAGTCGAAATCCAAAACACCCTTTCCAACATATTGAGTGGAAAAAATAACGGGTAAACAGGGGGAATATTCCCCCTGTTTTATTCTGCCAAATCCAACTGCAAATTATACTTCTTCATATAGTGACGTAAGTTATTGCGAATATAATCGCTCTTATCTACTGGGTATTTTTCCCATGCTGCGCAGATAAAGGCTTCAACACCGTCTGCAAATTGCGATGATCGAGCAACAGATTGAATTGCCGTTAACGCAACTTCGCTATTGTCGGACACCATATACTCAAAATACTTAGACACCTTCTGACTGAAATTTGTATCATGAGACGCTGCATATAATGCGTTTACCACGACACTGCATTCTGTATGTTGGAATAAATGTTCGAAGTTCTCGACCTTCACAGCCTGTAACTCTTTAAGGATATATCCCACAAATCGCACGGTATCAACATGTTGGGTCTCTGCTAATCTCACTAATATTGTCGATTTAAATTTAGCTAAATTCCCTTTTTGGTACCAAAAAATCAACTGTAAACCGAGATTAATACGCGCTGGCTCGTGACTTTCAATCGCCTTCATTAAATAATCAGATGATACCGTGGCTGAGTATTTCGCTAACACTTCCAATGCCTTAGTCTGATAAATCCTGCATGCATCTATATTCAGGATTGCCGTCAGTTGTTCAATACCTTCTTCTGATAATGCGGGTAACTTTTTCAGCCCTTCTAACGCCGCTAATTTATTTTTTTCATCACCGCTAAGGGTAAATAAGTCAAATAAATAAACCTCATTGCCCCCCATTCGGTGCCCAAACCAGCCAGTATCGTATTGTTGAATAACCTCATCTAACCAGCGCTCATACCAATCAAGAAAATGATTTTCATATACGAAAAAATACGCGGTTGGAGAATCGCACCAATCATGGGTATAGATTAATCGTCCAGCATGTTCGCCAGTGACCACCAACAGAATGTCATAAGTACAACCGCAAGTTCCCAGATAAAATAGCCCTTGATGAAGTAAACTTTCTCGTGAATCATACTCTTCGTCAGTGCAATCATCCGCCATTTGGCTCAATGTTTGCCACTCTTCATCGCTCATCGTTGGGCTAAGTACCGAAGGCAACGCAACTGAGTCATAGCGACTCTCGCTGTCCTCAAAGCGTTCAATGCCATAATACGGTCCTGCACCGCCATTACCTAACTGAGTCATAAATGCCACATACTCATGTGGTAATTGTACCGCCATCCTATGCTGCCACTGCTCTATCCGCTTAATATCTAAGGGTGAATTGAGCTGATAATTGTGGCTATCTGCACCGAACAATGCCTCATCTATATCAACTTGTTGGGCGAGAGGGAGTTTTTGTTTGATACGTTGAATTTGATCATCCGCATAGCGCTGATTAATGTTCTGCCATGTTTGTTGTAATTGTTGTAACGGCGGCGAAAGGTGGTTCATTAAGCGTCAATATCCTATAGATTGCATCGTATTGATTTTAATATCATATATAACACATTATTTTAAGAGACAACGATGATTGAAAACTCTGAAAATTGTCCTCCATAAAAAAGGCTCCGCTTTATTCATCTAAAGGGAGCCTTGAAAACGTGGATATCACCAATTATAGAGGATCAATTTTCAAGCATGATACCGCATGCTTAAAGCTCCCTTCTAATAATGGACGTGTTTTCGCACATTCTGCATCAGCACTTGGGCAACGAGTTCTAAATACACAGCCCGACGGTGGATTAATCGGTGAAGGTAACTCTCCATCAAGTAGCTCAATTTGCTTGTTTTTTTCCTTATCAGGATCAGGAACGGGTACCGCTGACATCAATGCACGCGTATAAGGATGCAGTGGGTTGTTATACACCTCGTCATACGTCCCCAATTCCACAGCATGCCCTAAATACATCACCAAAACTCGGTCTGAAATATGCTTAACTACCGCCAAATCGTGAGCGATAAAGATCAATGAGAGTTTCATTTCTCGCTGAAGTTCTTGCAGTAAGTTAACCACCTGCGCTTGAATTGACACATCCAATGCAGATACGGGCTCATCACAAATAACCAGTTTAGGTTCTAATATCAGTGCGCGCGCAATACCGATTCGCTGACATTGCCCACCGGAAAACTCATGAGGGTAACGGTTAATCAGGTTTGGTAATAACCCTACCCGCATCATCATTTTCTTCACTTTTTCAGTGATTTCAGCCTGTGACATCTTAGGATGATACGTTTTTAATGGCTCCGCAATAATATCTCCGATAGTCATCCGTGGGTTAAGGGATGCCAACGGATCTTGAAATATCATCTGAATATCGCTGCGTACATTGCGCCATTGCTTATCGTTAATGGTCAGCAAATTTTGCCCAAGCCATGTTACGGTGCCGCTAGTGGATTTTACTAAGCCGATCAGAGCACGAGCGAAAGTCGATTTACCACAACCAGATTCGCCAACAACACCAAGGGTTTCCCCTTCATACAAACGTAATGTCACGCCATCGACGGCCTTTAAGCTTTTATCGGGTTGCCAAAACCACTGTTGTTTATCCCTGATGGAAAAATGCACTTTGAGATCGTTCACTTCCAACAGCACCTGCCTATTTTCTTGGTTGGTCATACTAATTCCTCCACAGGCTTAAAGCAGGCACGCAAACGAGATTGGGCAAAACTGGATAATCGAGGCTCTTCCTCTACACAGTGTTGATTCGCATATTGGCAACGCGGTGAGAATGGACAGCCTTTCGGTAAGCGTAAAAGATTTGGTGGATTGCCCGGAATGGTTGCCAAGTTATCATCATCACCGTCTAAGCGAGGCACGGCGGCTAATAAACCGAGTGAATATGGATGGGAGGGTTGGTAGAAAATATCCCGAGCGCTGCCATATTCCATGGTACGCCCTGCGTACATCACCAAAACCTTATCACACACACCCGCGACAACACCCAAATCGTGAGTGATTAAAATGATCGCCGTATCAAATTCCTGTTTTAGCTCATTCAGTAATGTCATGATTTGCGCTTGTACAGTTACATCCAATGCAGTGGTTGGCTCATCAGCAATGAGCAGTTTTGGCTGGCACAAAAGTGCCATCGCAATCATCACGCGCTGGCGCATACCACCTGAAAATTCATGTGGATACATATTCATACGTTTACGCGCTTCAGGCATTTTTACGGCATCGAGCATACGAACTGACTCTTCAAATGCCCCTTTTTTACTCAGTCCCTTATGTAACATTAAGACTTCAGAAAGCTGAGTACCAATCTTCAAATAAGGATTAAGCGATGTCATTGGGTCTTGGAAGATCATTGAAATCTCTTCCGCACGCAGGCGATTAAGCTCTTTTTCCTTGAGATTTAAAATCTCACGACCATTAAACATGGCTGAGCCACCCACTCGACCATTTTTTGCCAGTAACCCCATGAGTGCGAACGCTGTCTGCGATTTACCTGAACCAGATTCACCCACAATACCCAGCGTTTCTCCCGCACTCAATTCAAAGTTGAGTTTGTTAACCGCTGTCACATTCCCATCTTGGGTTGCGAATGTGACGTTCAAATCATGCACCGATAATAAAGGGCTTCTGCGTGTTGAGTTTTCCATAATAAGCCCCTTAGCGATCTTTCGGGTCGAGGGCATCACGTAAGCCATCGCCGATAAAGTTAAAACAAAACAGCGTGATAACTAAGAATCCAGCAGGGATCAACAGCAACCACGGTGTTACTTCCATTGAGTTTGCCCCATCACTGAGCAAGGCTCCCCAACTACTGAGTGGCTCTTGAGTTCCTAAACCAAGGAAACTTAAGAAGGACTCAAACAAAATCATACTTGGTACGAGCAAAGAAGCATAAACCACAACCACGCCCAATACGTTGGGGACGATATGGCGAAGAATAATATGCCTCGTACTCACTCCACACACTAGCGCTGCCTCAATAAATTCTTTGCGCTTTAATCCCAATGTTTGTCCGCGAACGATACGCGCCATATCCAGCCATGACACCATACCAATTGCGACGAAAATCAGCAGGATATTGGTACCAAATAAGGTGACCAACAAAATAACGAAGAACATAAATGGGAAGGAGTTTAAAATTTCCAATAAGCGCATCATGATGGAGTCGACTTTACCACCCACATAACCCGCTAACGACCCATACAATGTTCCCACGACAACCGCCACCAATGCCGCTGCAACGCCGACCATCAATGAAATTCGTCCACCAATTGCCACACGTACAAGTAAATCACGACCTGAAGCATCCGTTCCGAAATAATGCCCTGTAGCCCAATCGGGTGCTGTGGACATCATCTCCCAATCCGTATCGTCATACAGAAATGGCGATAACATAGGGGCAAAAATCACAAACAAGGTGATACAAAATAGGACACATAAGCTGACAATCGCCGCACGGTTATGCATAAAACGCCGTCTTGCATCTTGCCAGAGGCTGCGCCCTTCAATATCCAGTTGCTCAGAAAAATTTTCCAGAGCTTCACTATTTTTGTTGTTTAATAACATAGTGTTTCTCCGGCTTAGTAACGAATTTTCGGGTCGATGACAGCGTATAACACATCGACAATGGCATTAAAGGCAATGGTTAAAACCCCAACTAAAATAGTCAAGCTGAGCACCAACGAGTAATCACGATTTAAAGCCCCATTCACAAATAGCTGGCCAATACCAGGTAAACCGAAAATGGTTTCAATGACCATTGAACCTGTGATTATCCCGACAAAAGCCGGTCCCATATAAGAAAGCACAGGCAACAACGCCGGTTTTAAGGCATGGCGGAAAATAATGGTACGCAGTGGTAACCCTTTTGCGCGCGCAGTACGAATAAAGTTTGAATGCATGATTTCAATCATCGAACCACGAGTAATACGTGAAATACTGGCAATATATGCCAAAGAGAGCGCCACCATTGGCAATATCATATGTGTCACATTACCGCCATCCCAACCCCCACCGGGGAGCCATTTCAAATGAATGGCAAAAATCAGCACCAAAAGAGGTGCCACAACGAAGCTTGGGATGACAACCCCCGTCATGGCGAATCCCATGACTGTAAAGTCCCATTTAGTATTTTGATTTAAAGCCGCAATGACCCCCGCTGTAATACCAAATAGCACCGCAACCACAAACGCCGTTGCGCCGAGTTTTGCAGATACAGGAAAGGCTTTCGCGACTAGCTCATTCACACTGTAGTCTTTGTACTTAAAGGAAGGACCGAAATCCCCTTGTGAAAGTTGGATTAAATAATTGAAGTATTGCTTATACATGGGATCATTCAGGTGATATTTCGCCTCAATATTCGCCATAACTTCAGGAGGTAATTTTCGCTCACCCGTAAACGGACTTCCTGGCGCGAGTCGCATCATGAAAAATGAGATGGTAATGAGAATAAATAAAGTCGGAATTGCTTCAAGCAAACGACGTAAAATAAATTTAAACATTGCCCTTTCCTACTTCTGTTGCCATTTAGGCTAATGGCTGGCTCACGCGGAGCCAGCCTGTTGTAATTAGTGTTTGATGATATACAGATCTTTAGTATGTAAGTTATCTAATGGATCTTTACCCGTATATCCACCCACATACGGTTTCACTAATCGGGTGTTAACATAATAGTAGAGAGGGACTATCGCAGAATCTTTGTCAACAATCTGTTCTGCTTGTTTGTATAAATCAGCACGCTCGTCATCTGTTTTTACTTGAAGCGTCTTTTTCATCGCGGCATCAAAATCTTTGTTTTTATAATGTACGGTGTTATTACTGCTGTAAGAAAGCAGCATATTTAAGAAGGATGACGGTTCGTTATAGTCTGCACACCAACCTGCGCGTGCGACATCATAAGCACCTTGGTGACGGCTATCTAAGAAAGTTTTCCACTCTTGGTTTTCGAGTTTAACCTCTGCACCAATATTTTTCTTCCACATGGATGATGCGGCAATAGCAATGCGTTTATGTAAATCTGATGTGTTATATAACAAGTTAAATTTCAATGGGTTTGACTTATTATAACCCGCTTCTTCAAGCAACTGTTTCGCCTTTTCATTACGCTGTTCTTGCGTCATGTTAGTGTACCAATCTGGTTTTTCAGCTTTCATACCATTGGTAAATGGTGGTGTAAAACCATAGGCAGGAATATCTCCCATTCCCTTGATTTTATTAGCGATAGTATCTCTGTCCATTGACAGTTTTAATGCTTCTCTAACGCGAGGATCATTAAATGGCGGTTTCTCATTATTAATTTCGTAATAGTAAGTACATAAATATGGACTTACACGCAAATCCTTCTGCATTGTTTGTTGAATGTTTTTAAATTGTTCGATAGGTAAATTGGTATACGTCATATCAATTTCGCCGCTACGATAACGGTTTACGTCCGTAACTTCCGATGAAATTGGTAAGAAGGTGACTTGGTCGATGACTGTATGTGCATTATCCCAATAGGTTGGACTACGCTCTAAAACAATACGTTCGTTAACGGTCCAATCTTTCAATTTATAGGCTCCGTTACCCACAAAATTACCCGGTTGAGTCCATTTAGCCCCAAATTTTTCAACGACTTTTTTATTCACTGGCGACATTGATGAGTGAGAAAGTAATTTAGGAATATACGGTACGGCTTCGCTTAATGTTAGCACCAACGTTTTATCATCTAACGCTTTAACGCCTAATTCTTCTGGTTTTTTCTTGCCGGCAATAACATCATCCACATTCTGTACGTGGGCATATTGCAGATAGCTAGCGTAAGGAGACGCGGTGTCTGGATCTGCGAGTCGGCGCCAGCTATAAACAAAATCCTCAGCCGTGACAGGGTCACCATTTGACCATTTAGCGCCATCGCGAATTTTAAAGGTCCACTCTTTGAAATCTTTATTTTCCCAGCTAATCGCGGAGCCAGGTAATGTTTCCCCTTCAGGCCCAACAATCGTAATCCCTTCCAATAGGTCCCTTGCTAAATGGGATTCAGGCACCCCTTCAATTTTGTGCGGGTCAAGGGATTGTGGCTCGGAGCCATTATTACGTACGATAACTTGTTTATCGGCTAGCTCCACGCCAGCAGGAACAACTGCGGCATAACTTGTCGCCATCGTCCCTGCCATTAACCCAGCAGCAACGCTTAAAGCAACAAAGGTCTTATTCAGTAATTTGCTCATTATTTTGGTTACTCCCATACTCTTGTTTTGGTTGTGTTGTTGATGCATCCGATTACTGAGTCAGTAAACAGTTATTTTGTTTATTACAGAATTATTGATTAGTAGAATTTATATATAACCGCTTAACATCCATATGATCAAGAGGGTCTCCTCCTTTAAATCCTCCAATTGTGGGCTTGATCATTCTTGCACTCACGCGGTAATAAACGGGAACCAGCGCAGAGTCTTTGTCTAGCAAAGACTCTGCTTGTTGATAAATTTTTTGACGAGATTGGTCATCTGGTGCAGTCAAAGCCTCTAATAGCAATTGATCATAAGCTTTGTTTTTGTATGCAGCCGTATTGTTACTGTTATCCGACAGTAATGAATTCAAAAATGCAGAAGGCTCGTTGTAATCAGCACACCATGTTGCTCTAGCAACTTCATAGTTTCCTTCATGGCGGTTTTGTAAGCTGGTTTTCCATTCTTGGTTTTGCAATGTGACTTGAGCACCAATATTTTTTTGCCACATCGATGCGGCAACAATAGCTTGCTGCTTATTTTGATCTGATGTGTTGTACAGTAGAGTAAATTTAAGGGGATTTTTCGCCGTGTATCCAGCCTCAGCGAGCAGGTCTTTGGCTCGTTGGTAACGCTGTTCCGCCGAAAGTTTCGCCCATTCAGGTATGGCGAAATGACCATTATGAATAAATGTCGGTGTAAACCCATAAGCGACGACCTGTCCTTGGTCGATGATTTTATTTGTGATCGTTTCTCTGTCTAAACCTAATTTAATCGCTTCACGCACTCGTGGGTCGGTAAAGGGAGCTTTCTGGTTATTAATTTCATAGTAAAACGTACACAGATATGGACGAACATACAGCTCGTTAGGTTTCTCTGCCTTCATTTTTTTAAACAACGTAGGCGGAATGGCAGAGTTACTAATGTCGATTTCACCGCTGCGATAGCGGTTGTTATCACTGACTTCAGACGTGATAGCTAAAAAAGTAGCTTGGTCAATCTGCGTTTTTGCATTATTCCAATACAGTGGATTACGCTTAAGAATAATTCGCTCATTGACTGTCCATTCATCCAAAATGTATGCCCCATTTCCAATAAAGAAACCGGGTTGTGTCCATTTATCACCATATTTTTCAATTGCTTTACGGTTAACCGGTTTCATTGAGGTATGTGAAAGCATATCGATAAAGTAAGGGACTGGATGGCTGAGTGTTACCTGCAAATGTTTATCATCAATAGCTTTAACACCCAATGATTCTTTCGGTTTCAGCCCTTTTAAAATCGCTTCTGAGTTTTCGATATAAGCATTTTGTAAATAACTGGAATAAGGTGACCCCGTTTTCGGGTCCGCTAGTCGCTGCCAGCTATATACAAAATCCTCTGCGACAACAGGTGTTCCATCACTCCATTTGGCATCATCGCGTATAGTGAATGTCCATACGGTGTAATTTTCATTCTGCCAACTGCTCGCCATACCAGGAACCGCTTTACCTTCAATATCCTCGTAAACCAGCCCTTCTAACAAATTAAGAATAATATTACCTTCCGGCACCCCTTCAACTTTATGAGGATCAAGAGAAGCAACTTCAGAACCATTGTTTATGGTAATCGTTTGTGGTGATTTATTTGAGGTAGGTAACGCTTGAGCAAAAACAGTAGATGAGATAATGAGACAAGAAAGTAAACAGTGTCTGGATGTTAATTTCATCGTTGCGCCTTCTCCATTTCATAATTAAATTTTCAACATTAAGTCGAATGGTGTTTTTTTAGCCTTTCGTTATTGACTCATAAAGGCTTTTAGCCATTGTTTGCTAATAACTTTTTTACTTTAACCTCCCAAAAACGCCCTTACTGACTTTAATTTATACAAAAGGCATATAAAAAAAAGCCGCAAAAAATCACATACACTTAACATTTCGAGCATTAAATCATCATCAGAATAACTGAAATGTACGTAGCAATAAAAATAAAACAATAAAAACAATTAGATAAAAAAACACCTTAAATAATACTTAAGACCTGCAATGACAATAATCCAAACATATCATTAACAATCTCTAATGAGAATAGTGAATAAATTTACGCAGCTCACATTTCCTTACTTTTTATTCCTATATTTGCAAAAAGTGCGACACATAATCACATTTTATATTTATCGTGCAGAGGAACTATTTCGAACATCTTGAGTAACTCAAAAAAATTAAATGC
>NZ_JAMPSW010000017.1:0-53900 GCF_028484855.1 Providencia sp. PROV033
AACCTTCGGTGGTGTTTGCGGAGCTAAGAAAGGCGGCTTAGCGTTGCACTTCGGACTTGAATCCGCCCCCCATAGTAATCACATTAATGAAATAGCCTGTCAATAGTGGATATTCCTTTATTAAAAATAATAATATATGAGCAACGGTAAATGATATTTTTATTTATTGCTGATTTTCTATTATCTAGATTCTGATAAGTTATGAATAAAAGGGAGAGCTATGTTTAGTTCTATAGACAGTAGTCAATATCATAGTAATAAATTAATGAAAGCAATAATTAGACATAAACATAATCAAAAAATTACGGATAAAACCATAAGTAAAATAAAAAAATACACCAATAAAGTGAAAAATACGAGTTCACCAATAAATTTTAAAATTCAAATCACGGCGGCTAAGAGTCAGTTAATTGATGCCCCTAAGAATGAAGAGAAAATCATAAAAATCCTTGATGAAGTTTCTAAAGCATCCAATTTACCCGATGCTAAAGTGGTATCATCAACAAGAAATACGATATTAAAAAATAATCAAATATTATTGGTTAAACAAAATTTAAAAAATTTCTGGGATAATCTTTCTGGGGGGAGAGGCAATCGAGTTATTCTTCCAAGGCGTACTGTTGAAGATATTTTTGATCTGAAATGTCATTATGTCTCTAAAAAAACACTAAGAAGAATGAATGAAAAAATAGGTATGCTGATTGAAGATAAACCACAGCATGAAGCAATAAAAGAAATAGAGAATCTACAAGATAAATTAATAGAAAAAAATATTAAGCCTAAAAATCATTTTAAATTAATGAAATCAATGAATAAATTGAAAGAAGAAATAAGTTTGAAGAGAAATGATACTACTGTAATTCAATCGCCAGAAATTAGAGAGGATGAACCCTCACATTTATTACAGGCGGAAATATCGAATAGAATGAAAAATAATGAATTAATTTTTGATTCAAATGAATTGATAGAGTGCTCGCCTGAGTTTAATGATTTGAAAAATGCGGTTAAAGAGCATTTTAAGAATGTCAATGTTGCTGAAGGGATAATTAAAAAAATAACAAGTCATCTGAAGGTGTTAGAAATTGTAGAACCTAGAGAAATAATTAAGGATAAATTATTTTATATAGAAAAGTTGATAGGATTAGATGAGAAATTTTTTGATAAAAAAACAATGGTTCATTATCTAAAAGAACGACTCTCCTTTTCAGTTGAGAATCTTAAAACGTTGTTTAAGGTGTTTACTGAAGAAAGAGCAAAATATTTATTAATACAAAAACAAGCTTTAGTGTATCAGCTGTAAACTAGGAATAAAAAAGGTATTCCACAGACCCAATACTATCGGGTCTGTGGTTTTTATATCACTAAGGCGTCATCATAAACACTTTCTGATTCTGACCTAAATATTGTTGAGTCAGTCGATTGATGTCTTGAATATTGAGCTTATTAATGATCTTCTGCTCTTGGGCAATTTTTTGGAATTGTCCATCATCCGCTGCGACTTGAGCTAAAGCTTCAGTCCAATAACTGGAGCTATCCGTGACTTGGGCATTTTCGGTCAGCCAAATATTTTTGGCTTCGGCTAATTCTTTTTCTGTTACACCTGATTGACGGAGCTGTGCAACGGTATTCCGTGCAAGTGCCACCATCTCAGACGCGCGCTCAGGCGCAGTAGTAAAATTCAATCGCCCAGAATAGTAGGGCTGTGGTTTTTTCGCTAACATTTGTGAAAAACTCAGCGCATAGATACCACTGGCTTTTTCACGTAGCTCGCTACGCAGACGCTGGCTAACAATGGTATCAATCAGCTGCAAAGCGAGTTGATCTTGCTGGGACCATTGTGCTGGGGCTGCAAATTGAATACTCACCATACTCTTATCGCTACTACTGATTGGATACTGTTGTTCGAAACTGGTCATCTTCGGCATAATCCCTTGGTTACGCCAAACTAATTTGCCATCGTGAGCAGGTAAAGACGCCACCCATTGCTCCAATATGGGTTTTAATTCACGCGCATTCATCGCGCCAGTGATCACTAATGTCATGTCTGATGTCGAAGTGAGTAACTGACGGTTAGCCTGCTGAAGTTGCTGGGCAGTAAAGGTTTTCCAAGCACCTTCAGGGGAGATAACCAATAGCTCACCATGTTGGTAACTTTGTTGATTAATATGGTCAAGGAAAGTGCGCTCAACGGGCATTTTCGACAAGTTCAGCGCAAAAGCTTGTTTGTGTTGTTCCAGCTTTTCACCACTAAATTGCGGCGCGGTGAGTTTTAAATTCAGTAATTGTAATGCGGTTTCGAGGTTATCTACGGGAGTTTTACCACGATAACCATGGCTAAGTAGCTCGCTATATGGGCGCACGCTAATCTGATTTTGTTTTGCCAATAACGCTAAATCTCGAGCACTGTAATTTCCATAACCACTGCTTTCTGGTAGCTTCATCGCCCAATCAGTTAACCCTGCGGTTTGTGGCGTTTCAAGTGAACGTCCACCGGGCAGTTGCAAGTTAAATTGAATATCATCTTTCAGGTTTTTATCCGTTTTAACAATCACCTTAATGCCGTTGCTGAGTATCCATTGTTCAGTTTTAGCGATAGGCAATGAAGATTGTTCAGTGATAGACCCTTTTGCTACAACAGGTAATTTCAGGCTAATCGCTTGAGAGCGCAGCGTGAACGGGCCTGGTTGTGTTTGGCGAATACGCTGCCATTGTTCACTGAAGGTCTGCTTATTGACCGCAGTTTCATCTGTATCTGGACCAATCAGCGCTAAGCGAGGTGATGCGGTTTGTAATAAGTTAGCCACATGGCGTTGCAGATCTTGCGGTTTGATGCCTTTCGTTAATTGGTAGCTATTATCCAGCTGTTGGCGTTTGTTCCACATCGGCATCTCATATTCAAGGGCCGTGGTGAGTTGACCTGCAAGATACTCATTGCTGTAACGCTGCTCGGAACCTGCTTGTTGGCTCAGTTTTGCCAACATGGCTTGTTTTGCGGTATTTAATTCTTGCTCAGTCACTGGTTCAGTCGCAAGGCGCTGTAATTCAGTAAATAGCACTTCGGTTGCACCGGTATAATCATTTCCTTTTGGATGGATGATCATTAATTGCTGAAGACGTTGGTTATCCAGCATGGAGCCTTGCTCATTAATACTAATGGACGGCAGAATGCCATTATCAACCATGACTGAGAAACGTTGGTTTAAGATGGCTAGCCATAAATTATCCATCAGATCGTCGGTTTGACCTTGGCGTGTATTCAGCGGTGCAGAGACATTTTTTTGTAATGCAAACTGTACGTATCGTGCTCCCTGTTCCTTATCGAAAACTCCTTGAACTAACATGTTCTTGGAATCAGCAAAGCGCTTCCATTCAGGTGCATCTTGGGAAATTTTGTCTGGCTTAGGTAATGCGAATAAGGTTTTTACATCCTCGCGCACGGCTGAAGAGTTGAAATCACCAATAACCAGTAAACTCATACGTTGAGGTTGGTACCACGTTTTATAGTAAGCTTTGGCTTGCTCAATGGGTGCTTGGCGAACCACATCAAGGGAGCCAATGGGATTGCGCTCCACATAACGGCTGCCGTGATAGCGTAGTTTCTCGAGGCTGTCATTAATACGATAGCCCATGCCTTGGCGTAAACGCCATTCTTCAATAATGACAGGGCGCTCTTTTTCAAATGCGTCGGCATCGAAAGTCATATTG
Source organism: Providencia sp. PROV033 (assembly GCF_028484855.1). Taxonomy (NCBI): domain Bacteria; kingdom Pseudomonadati; phylum Pseudomonadota; class Gammaproteobacteria; order Enterobacterales; family Morganellaceae; genus Providencia; species Providencia sp. PROV033. Next base: position 3,706 of record NZ_JAMPSW010000017.1, read on the forward strand.
GCAGCCCAATCCGCCATGACTTGCAATCCTGTACGGGTTTGAGCTGGCGTTGCGTTAGGGAGGGAGAGCTTATACAGCGTGCTATTCAGGCTCGTTATGGCATTGACATGGCTACCCAGTTTTAGCCCTTGTTGTTCAAGTTGTTTAAACCCTGTCGTGCCCGGAAAATGTTGCGTTCCTTTAAATGCCATGTGCTCCGTAAAGTGGGCTAAACCTAATTGCTGTTCTGTTTCTTGTAATGAACCCGCATTGACTAACAAACGCAGCTCAACACCCGGTTGATTACGCTGTAGCAGGTAAACTTGTAGCCCATTATCGAGCTGATAATGCTGTAAATCTTGACGCACTGGCAGTAATTTCTGCTCATCAGATTGTAGAGACGCACTGCTAACACAGCCGCCTAAAAGGACTGCCACGAAGGCTGCTAATGTGATTTTACGAAGCATATTCAGGGGTTCCTGTCATGAATGGCGTATTCCGCGTGGTTTCAGATAGACGCAGATGCTTGTCAGCTAATTGATCAATAAAGCCTTGATGGCTAACCAAAACGATACTGCTAGCGGGGAGCTGGGCTTTTAGCATATTCAGCAAGGCTAGGGCACTTGGCTCATCAAGAGCGGAGGTCATTTCATCCAATAGCATTAACTTCGGTCGATTCAGGAGCAGTCGCGCAAACATAATGCGCTGCTGTTCACCGCCAGAAAGTCGGTTGTTCCAATCGGTTTCCAAAGCGAGTTGTGAATGAAGTTTTTCCAATCCAACAAGGGTTAGCGCATATTTCAGATCCGAAGCCGTAAATTGGCTGGCATCTTGTGGGTAAGCCAATAAGTTATCTAAACGGCTTATCGGTAAATAAAGGCGCTGCGGGATCCAGATGACGTTATCCGTACGTGTGATTTTTCCGTCAAAGAATGGCCAATGGCCGCTGAGTGTGCGCAGTAATGTGGATTTACCAATACCAGAACGACCGGAGATCAACATCAGCTCACCGCTATTGATACTAAGATCAACGGTGCTCAGCAGTGGGCGATGATCTGCCGTAAACAGGCTCAAGTTTGCTGTTAATGGTTCACTATCTTCGTTAATAGTGGCTTCTGGGGTTTTATCGTTTTCCAATAACACCACGAAGTTATACAGACGCGCTACGGTGGCTTGCCATGCTGCAATCTCTTTATAGGCAAAAATAAACCAGCCCAATGAGGTTGCTACACTGGTGAATGCTTGGCGTAACTGCATTAATCCGCCCAGCATAATTTCACCCGCTAAAAACTTAGGTAATGCCAGCAACACAGGGGCGAGGGCGGTCACTTGTTGATAACCGACGGTATAAAACGATAAATTACGTTCACAGCGGATCAACTGGTTCCAGTTACGGATAATTTCGCTAAAGCGGGTCATCAGCTCTTTACGGTCTTGTGATTCACCCCGTTGCCCTGCGATGGCATCTCCGTGTTGGCGGCAATTGATTAACGAACTACGGTAATCCGCTTCACGACGCTGTTTATCCATATGCAGGCGGCGCAGAGGGAAACCAATTAGCTGGGTTAGCGCGATCCCGATGATGGTGTAAATAATACAGGCCCAGAACATATAGCCCGGAATGATCCAATCGCTGTCGGCGAAATTAAATGAAAGGCTTCCTGAAAGCGTCCATAAAATCGCGGCAAAGGAGATCAATGTCAGCATTGAATGCAGGAAAGTGACTAACAGATTCAGCGTGGATTCAATCAGTAAGCGAATATCTTCCGCAATACGTTGGTCTGGGTTGTCGGGCTCTTGGGATGCGAGCCTCAGCATATAGTGTTTGCTGTTGCCGGAAAGCCAGCGACCAAGTACTTGCTCAGTCATGCCTTTGCGCCAACGGATAATCAGCATTTGCTTGAGGTAGGTGCCCATTACGACCACAAAAATCAGACCACTAACTAAAATCACAAAGTATTGCAGCAGCCCATACAGTGCTTGTCCGTCTAGCTTTTGCAGGGCGTTATAGAAATCCCCGTTCCACATGTTCATTTTGACATTGAACCAAACGGAAGAAAGGGTTAGCCCTAACGAGGCAAACAGCAGCACCCAGCACAAAAGGGCAGCACGCTGCCCCCAAAAAGGTTTAACTAAATAAAGAAATTGTTTAATGGTCTTCATGACTCGATTTCTTGGTTATGTGTTTGACATTGCTCACGGCTATTACTTAAAAATCGTAATTCACTTGTAACCAGAACTGACGACCCGGATCGTAAGACTTAATGGTTCTATTGCTGTAGGTGAAGGTATCTGCAACGTTTTTGTTATTCAGGACGTTGTTGACTTCAACAGAGACACCAAAACCATAAGCAAATTCAGGTTTCCAGCCTAAGCGGGTATCCCATGTATACTTGCTTGAGTAATGTTGATCGGTGTATCGACGAATTAAACCGTATTCAGGATCGGTGTAGGTACCATCGCCATTTCCATAACGAACGACTTGATCTCTAGTGCCCCACCACTGTAAGCGGTTGTACCAAGTTAGGTCGTAGTTATCCCAAACACTGGTGAGCTCTAAGTTAACTTTGAAAGGTGAATTGAAGCTTGTTGAAGGCAATTTTGAGGCATCAATGACTTTGCCATTATAATAAACTTTGTTTAGATTCAGGTCATTGCGACCTTCAAAGTAGTTATAGCCAGAATCTTTTGGAGTATTACTGTCTGTTTGTTGCCAAGTTAATGATGCTGTCATCACATGAGAAGCATCTGCCCATTCCCACGGTTGTGAGTTGTTGACAGACAATGTCACAGTATCATGGGAGCTACGCCCATCATTATCGAAAACGCGGATCTTGCTTTCAGGATCGTACATATCCAGTTTTTTGGTTTTTGTACGGCTACGAACTTCATCATAACCTTCACGATGAACGTACTGTAAGCGCCATGTTGTTGAAAGAATATCTTGCTGAAGTGCAAGAGTCAGCTCGTCGTTATATGGCGTTTTAAGTGAGTCTAAGCCTTCATAGTCTTTCTTATTTTCCCAAGTATTCATGTTGGGGTTAACAGTACAGACATCAGACATCATATCGCAAGTTTGCATTCCGCCATTTTGCGCGCCGTATAATGCGTAGTTCAGCATCGAGCGCCCATAATAACGGTTGGCACCTGCAATAATTTGGGTTTTACCATTACCAAATACGTCATAAGTTCCTGTCAGACGTGGGGCAATGTTGGTACGGCTAACGAAATCATCACGATCAAGGCGAATACCAGGGCGTAACGTGAGTCGACCATATTCAATGGTGTCGTCTAAAAACAGCGCATAATTGGTGTAATCGGCGGTGTATTTACCCGCTTTAAAACGCGCGGCGTTCCATAGCATTCCATTAAACATGTCATCTTTATCAATGTTTCCTGTAAAGGTGTATTGAAGATAATCTTTGTCGCGTTTATAGATGCCTTTTGTATAACTGATTTCGGTTCCAACGGTTGGTTTATGGGTTGCGCCTAAACCATCTTCTAGTGGGTTAAAGCGCATAACAGCTTTTGCACTTTGGCTTCTTTGTTGGGAAATCAGGTCTCCTAAACCACCACTATTTGCATCAACCATATTGCTGTAGTCATTATCAACAGCAGCACGCAGGATCACGGCATATTTTTGGTCATTATCTCGTTCATCTTTCAGATCTTGCGTATTGGCAGTCAGTTCCAATTGCCCAAGGCTTAATTGATGCTTATAAACGGCGGTTAGACCAAATCCATTGTGCGTTGAGTCATAACCTGAATTCATTACAGAGGAAGAGAAGAGACGGCTCTCATACGAGGCGTAGTTAGCAGAGAGGTCTAGTGAGTTAACATCTGATAAATCAATCGAGTACTTGAGGAAGTAGTTATCTGATGTTCTGTGTTGATTCTTGGAACCGGGGGCAAACTCCGCCATTTCAACTTCACCATTTTCGATGACCGCACCAGCGCCACCCGTCACCGTCATCGGAATGGTTGAGCTACGGCGAGATGCCGAGAACACCACGCCTGAATTTTCCGTCACGCCTAATTCAAACCAGCCACCAAAATCATTTTTATCGTAGCGATTTTGGAAACGAGCAGGATTGGCGGTATCGTTTTTGGTGGTATCAATAGCTTGGGTTGAATCGTGGAACAGGTTATTCCAACCAGAACGGGTTAAGCGGTAATAGGCATGGGCGCTATTCTCACCTTGCCAGCGGCGGCTATTCACTTCAACGGTGCCTCCCGTAAAGCCACCAAATTCCACGGGAATATTGTTATCGTAAACCGCCATGCTATCAATTAAACGGCTATCGATGTAAATCCCTTGATCGCTACTGCTTAATCGCGTTGCGGTTTCCCCTAAGCCACTGTCAGCAGGGTCAAAGTCATTATTGAAGCTGATCCCATCAAGCCGATAGGCGTTTTGATAGCTACTGGAACCATGGATCGAAATACGCGAAGGTTTGATCTCTCCTTGGTTCATTGAGTTGCTATCATTATTCGCAAACTGCACTGCGGGGTTCGTTTTCATTAAATCTGTGATATTGCCGTCACCTGTATTTTTTTGGCGGATCTCTTCTGAGGTGACGTATTGCGGTGCGGACATAACATCCATCGCAGGGTGATTTTGAACCACGCCGGATACTTGGGTTTCAGGTAGAACTAACGTACCTTGATTTAAAGTCTGAGGGCGAATAACCAGCATACCGTTTTCGTTAACCAGCTCTAACCCACTACCAATAAGAATTTTTTGTAATGCGGTTTGTGGGGTATAGCTGCCAGAAAGGGCGGGAGCGCGCAGACCGTTCAGTTGGCTTTTGTCATACAGGAGTGACACTTGACCTTGACGGCTAATTTGCTCAATTGTGCTTGCTAGCCCTTGCTCTGGTAGTGAAAAGCTGATTTCTTGGGCGATAGCAGATTGGCTGACTAAGGCACTGGTGACCGCCAGTGACAGCGCAATCGGCTTGAATCGACCGAGTGTGAATTGAATTGCCATGGATATCCCTTATTCTTAAGCTGCACAAAAAGCGTGCTAAAAAGTAGTCAATAAAAATGAAGCTACTTAAGAAGAGGGCGAAATGAGAATTATCCTCACCTGTAAATGAAAATATTTTTCATTTATTTTTTTTGTTTTGGATAATCAAAAGGTTATTTTTATCCTGATACACCACTTGCACAGGAAGGAGGGCTGGAAGTGCCTGAAAAAAGGCATCTGGCTGCTGGAGATTGATGCGCCCAGAGATTTTTTGATTTGCTAAGCTACTTGGAGAGAGCTCAACCTGAAAGTTGGAATAGGTTTTTAACTCGGATAGCACCTCGGAAAGGGGTTTATCCACAAAGGTTAATTCCCCGAAACGCCATCTTGCGACATCTTGAGGCGTCACTGAGTTAAGGGCGATTTTGCTGTTGATACTTGAGCTCAATGCACCTTGCCCTGCGAGCAATAACACGGGTTTTTGGTCTTTGAGGCTCTGAAAGCTAACAATCCCTTGACTGACATTGACCGCGACTTGCTCGCCTTTTTTATTCACTTCAAATTCCGTTCCTACAACCTGAATACGTCGCTGATCCACATTGATGACAAATGGGCGATAAGGGTTCGATTTGACTTTAAAGTAAGCGGAGCCATGGTCTAGATAAAGCTGGCGGATGGGGGTTTCATACGCCACTCGGATGCGGGTATCACGATTGAGAAATAGCACAGAGCCATCAGATAACGTCACTTCTTTGGTTGAATCCGTCGAAACTAATGTCATATTGTTCAATAGCATGGATGGCAGCTGGCTATAAGGTAAGAACAAAACTACCGCAATAAAACAGGCGGCAACAACATGACCGAGTGGTTTCCAAAATGATGATAATCTGAACGTTGATGTCGTGGTTTTGGTCGGTGCCGGGCGTGGAACTTTTTCAATATCTTGCCAAATGCTCGCCATTGCCTCATAGGCATCTGCATGTGCTTTTGATGCTCGTAGCCAAACTTTAAATGCTTGAGATTGTTGATCACTAAGTTGCTGACTGTGCATGCGCGTAAACCACAGTGCCGCCTCTTCGTCAATGCGTTGTTGCTCGACTAACGGGGTATTATCAGGCTGCTGGGTTTGATTCTCTGCCATTAGGGATACTTGCTCTGGTCGTCAAGATGTTTCTTACAATGCACTAATGCTGCGGCAATATGCTTTTCCACCATACTGATGGAGATTTCCATACGCTCAGCAATCTCACTTTGAGATAACCCATCAAAGCGATACAGCAAAAAAGCTTCTCTGCGACGTGGGGGCAAAAGATCAATGGCCTCACTTAGCCGAGCAATTCGCTGCTGGTGCTCTAAAATTTCACTCGGATCTGCCGTGGTTTGTTCAAAATTTTGCTCATGGGATACTTCATCAATCGAGGTATGGGACTGGCTCTGTTGATGATTGCGTCGCCAATGGTCAATCAGCACATTGCTGGCAATTTTGAACAAATAAGCACGGTTCTCCTTCACAGGATCCTGTGCTTTACGGTTTAGCCATAGTGTAAACACATCCTGTGATAAATCATCCGCATCGTTACTATTACCTAGTCGACTGCGGAAAAATCGCACAAGTTGACCATAGGTTGATTGATATGCCCCACTGATCTTGCGGGCAAGGGATTTATCGATAGTCATTGTCTGGTGTCAAAAGTAAAAATGGTTTAATAATGAGCTCAAATTGACTTTATAAATTAAATCAATACCTTGTAGTTATTATTGTTATTTTATTAATAATAATGAATATCATTTTGATTTGTATTATGCCTATAATCTGCGAAAAATAAAGATGTGAGGCAAAATATGAACAGCAGTGTGGGGCAGCTGGGAAGCCCAATTTTTCGCCCTGTGGGTGGTTTATTTGTGAGTCTTGTTTTCCATGGGATCTTGGCAATGATTTTTATTGGATGGTTTACGTCAAACCTACCAAAAACGGGGGTTTTGCCACCTGCAATCTCTTTGCAATTAGGGCTTTATCAGCTGGAACAGCAGAATGAGCCTGAAGTGAATAATGCGCCCAAGCAACAGATGGCAACGCGTGAAGAAGTTGAGCCTGAAGTGGTTGAAAAAATAGAAAAACTACCTCAGACACCCCTTGTTGATAATGGAACGTTAACCCGTGTAACGGAGAAAAAACGCCCACCGAAGAAAAAGCCTGTTCAAGAGAAAAAAATGGTTGAAGAAGCCCCAGCTTCTACCCAAGAATCTGAAGTTACTTCAGTTCCAACCTCAGGTAGCGCTTCCAATAGCAGCGCCAATTTTTCCAGCAGTGCTGCTGCTCCTGTCAGTGGTCACCATGGATGGGAAAGCGAGGTTCATCAACGTTTAGCTAAGGCAAAGCGCTATCCTCGTGCTGCATTGCGCTTTCGTTCAACGGGTGTTTCACAGGTCAAAATTATCGTGGATAATCAAGGGCAGTTAGTCAGCGCGAGCTTGGTTAATTCATCGGGTACGAAGATCCTGGATAAAGAAGCACTCGCAACTATCCAACGTGCGGCACCGTTTCCAATGCCACCTGAATCCTTGCTTGCAAATGGTAAAGTGGAGCTTATTGCGCCGATCGTGTTTGATACTACGTCGATCTAGATAGAATTTACTATTTTGCTGAAAATTTACGAGCGACCCTTCTTGGTCGATGGGGGCTCGGCACTTTACGCCTTTTTGCACGTGGTGGTTTGATGGAGGGGCTTCGAGAATCCGTTGCCCCTTTGCTGCTTTGGAGCAGTAATTCACTTTCTTCTTCACTTTCCACGGGTTCAACGATTAACGGCTGTTGCTGACCTTTCTTTTTCTTCAAGCGCATCAGGGTATTCGCCAAAATAAACCCAATACATAAAGATAATAGAATGAACACCCGCATAATATTGGTGGTGTTATCCGCTTGTTGAAGGTCTGTAGTGAGCGATTCGGTATCAATGGTAAGACGTAAATAACCATTAGGTTCTTTAGCGCCTTGGACTGGGATCACTAATTGGTAGTGAAAATTCTGTAGTCCCGTGTTGCCTTCAAGGGAGAGTCGTTCTTTGACGGTGGTGCTTTCTCCAACTTGTGTGACTAACGTCCCTGCCGCAGTATATAAACTGGCATCCAAAATATATTGGTCTTTCGCGAGATGATTTAAATTGGCATTAATTCGCTCTAAATTAAAATCTTTGCTGCCGGGAACCATATAATCAGATAAGCTGAAAGCCACTTGCTCAGCGAGTACTTGAGTTAATTGCTTAAATTGTTCTAACCGGCTTTGGCTTTGGCTATAACCTAAATATGAAACCCCATGCATTAAGAAGGTGATTAATGCAATACAAACAATGACAATAACGGTTTTGTGCAGTCTAAAAGGGAGTTTCATAGAAATCATCGTGCTCTTTGTCTGTTTTATAGCAATAAGCCAAGTCATGAAGCGTTAACTTGCTGGAAAATTTAAGTATAGTAATTTTATACAGGGTATACATTATAAAAAAAAGTTGTGTCCACTACAGGAGCTAATTTTCATGCCAACGAGTTTGACCTATTGTTATCTGCCTGATGAAATTCAAAAATGGCCGGGTTTACCACTGTCATTAAGTGGTGAAGAAGTGATGCCATTAGATTATCGTGCAGGGGACACTGGGTGGCTGTTATATGGTCGCGGTTTAGATAAAGCGCGAATTAGTGATTTCCAACAGCGTTTAGGGATTGCGATAGTGATCGTTTCCTCTTGGCGCATCGATGATTACCAAGTTGTACGTATTGCCGGTAGCATCACGCCGCGGATCAAAAAATTGGCAGATGAAAGCCAGCTTGATGTTGTGCCATTAGGGAAAATTCCGCGTCTACGTTCCCCTGGGATCTTACTCATGGACATGGACTCAACTGCGATTCAAATCGAATGTATCGATGAAATTGCCCGTCTTGCCGGTGTTGGTGATCAAGTTGCAGATGTGACCGAGCGCGCCATGCAAGGGGAGCTCGATTTCACCGAAAGTCTGCGGGCTCGTGTGGCACTGCTAGAAGGTGCCGATGCAGCCATTCTTGACCAAGTCCTCGAAACTTTACCGCTAATGCCGGGTCTCACTAGCTTAGTGCGCAAGTTGCAAGCGATGGACTGGCATATTGCAATTGCCTCTGGTGGATTTACTTTCTTTGCCGATAACCTGCGTCAGCGATTAAAGCTAGTTGCTGCGGTTGCCAACCAACTCGAAGTCAAAAATGGCAAACTGACAGGTAAAGTGAAAGGGGCGATTGTTGATGCAAAATATAAAGCGCAAACCCTCGTCAAATTAGCGGAAAAGCTAAACATTCCTATAGAACAAACAGTTGCTATCGGCGATGGTGCAAACGACCTGAAAATGCTCAGAAAAGCAGGGTTAGGCATTGCATATCATGCGAAGCCAAAAGTCTATGCAAGGGCAAAGGTTGGGATCAAGCATGCGGATCTGATGGGTGTCCTGTGCGTCCTCAGTGGGGGGCTCAAGCACGAAGAGCGCTAATTTTCGTCATATTTCACGCTACGACGTTGTTGGCTGCTTTCGGCTACTCGGGTCACATACTTGTGTATGCTCCCCGAGATATCCTCACTTGCCGCCTAATCGTAGCGCGAACTATTTAGAAAATGGGTGGAATTTCGTCATATTTCGGGTTGTAGGGGTGTTGGCTGCTTTCGGCTATCCTAGTCACATACTTGTGTATGCTCTTAGGAATACCCTCAATTGCCGCCTACCAACAACGCCGAACTATTTAGAAAATTTGTGGAAGATATAAACCAACGAATTTAAGAAAAAGAAAGTCAAAGACATAGATAATTAACGAGTTTGGTGTTTTTTATTGGGTGATTAAGGAGTGGCTGTGGCGAAAGGTGCAAAAAGAGCATTTGTGTGTAATGAGTGTGGGGCGGATTATCCGCGCTGGCAAGGGCAATGTAGTGCCTGTAATGCATGGAATACCATTACGGAAGTGCGCTTGGCATCGACGGCAGCGGCTCGTACCGATAGGCTGACGGGCTATGCCGGCAATGCTGCAGGCGTGAGTAAGGTCCAAAAACTGTCGGAGATTAGCCTTGAAGAATTACCGCGCTTTACCACCGGTTTTAAAGAGTTTGACCGAGTGCTGGGTGGCGGGGTTGTACCGGGTAGCGCCATCCTCATTGGGGGGAACCCAGGTGCAGGTAAAAGTACTTTGCTGCTGCAAACCATGTGTTTGCTATCACGAGACATGAAAACCCTCTATGTCACAGGGGAGGAATCATTGCAGCAAGTGGCAATGCGTGCCCATCGATTAGGGTTACCCACCGATACACTCAATATGTTGTCAGAAACTAGCATTGAACAAATCTGCCTGACAGCGGAACAAGAACAGCCCAAGTTGATGGTGATCGATTCTATCCAAGTTATGCACATGGCAGACATTCAATCCTCACCGGGTAGTGTGGCGCAAGTTCGTGAAACCGCCGCCTATTTAACGCGCTTCGCCAAAACTCGCGGTGTGGCGATTATTATGGTGGGTCACGTTACAAAAGATGGTTCACTCGCGGGACCTAAAGTGCTTGAGCACTGTATTGACTGTTCCATCATGCTCGATGGTGATGCAGATAACCGTTTTCGTACCTTACGTAGCCACAAAAACCGCTTTGGGGCGGTGAATGAGCTTGGGGTATTTGCTATGACCGAACAGGGTTTAAAAGAGGTGAGTAACCCATCGGCAATTTTCTTAAGTCGTGGAGATGAAATCACATCGGGAAGCTCCGTGATGGTGGTATGGGAAGGAACTCGCCCACTGTTGGTGGAGATTCAAGCACTGGTTGATCACTCCATGATGTCCAATCCACGCCGTGTTGCGGTTGGTTTAGAACAGAACCGTTTAGCTATTTTGCTGGCGGTACTGCATCGCCATGGCGGATTGCAAATGTCTGACCAAGATGTATTTGTTAACGTAGTGGGTGGTGTTAAAGTCACCGAAACCAGTGCCGACCTCGCGCTGCTATTATCGTTGGTTTCAAGTTTTCGTGATCGCCCATTACCCCGTGATCTCGTCGTATTCGGCGAAGTGGGGCTGGCAGGCGAAATTCGCCCTGTACCGAGTGGGCAAGAACGTATCTCTGAAGCGGCAAAACATGGCTTCAAACGCGCCATTGTTCCTCATGCGAATATGCCGAAAAAGTTACCTGCCGATATGAAAGTGTATGGTGTGAAGAAATTAGCGGATGCGTTAAGCGTCATGGATGAGTTTTGAATCATTTAGATAATGATGAGATAGCGAGAGAAAAGGTTCCCTGCTAAAAGGGACTTAAAAGCGAAAGGATAAATAATATGGCTGAATTTGAGTATCTAAAGAGTGCCATCAAAAATGCTGGTTACACATTACAGCAAGTCGCGGATGCAACAGAGATGACCAAGGGCTATCTCAGCCAGTTAATTAATGACAAAATTAAAAGCCCTAGTGCACAAAAAATCGCGGCGCTCCATCGTTTTTTAGGGTTGGAATATCCTATCCAGTCAAAAACTATCGGTGTTGTCTTCGGTAAATTTTACCCTCTGCATACTGGGCATATCTACCTTATTCAGCGCGCATGTAGCCAAGTGGATGAACTGCACGTTATCCTCTGTCATGATGAGCCTCGGGATAAAGACCTGTTCGTGAACAGTTCCATGTCACAACAGCCAACGGTGAGCGATCGTCTGCGCTGGTTGCTGCAAACCTTTAAGTATCAGAAAAATATTCATATTCATTCATTTGATGAGCAAGGGATCGAACCCTATCCTCACGGTTGGGAAGTGTGGAGTGAAGGCATGAAAGGCTTCATGAAAAAGCATAACATCAACCCTAGCTTTATCTATTCCGGTGAGCCTCACGATGTGCACCGCTATAAGAAACACCTTGGGATCGAAACCATTCTTATCGATCCTGAGCGCACGTTTATGAATATTAGTGGCAACCAAATTCGCCAAGCACCTTTTCGCTATTGGGAATATATTCCAACGGAAGTTAAGCCATTCTTTGTGCGCAAAGTGGCAATCTTAGGCGGTGAATCAAGTGGGAAGTCGACGCTTGTTAATAAGCTAGCGAATATCTTCAATACCACCAGTGCGTGGGAATATGGGCGCGATTATGTGTTTAGCCACCTGGGTGGCGATGAAATGGCGTTACAATATTCAGACTACGATAAGATTGCACTAGGACACGCTCAATATATTGATTTTGCAGTGAAATATGCAAACAAAGTGGCATTTATTGATACTGATTTTGTTACCACGCAGGCATTTTGCTTACGTTATGAAGGTAAAGAGCATCCTTTCGTGCAGGCGTTGATTGATGAGTATCGTTTCGATCTGGTGATTGTACTTGAGAACAATACACCTTGGGTGGCTGATGGGCTGAGAAGTTTAGGCAGCGATAAAGACCGCATGGAGTTTCAGACGCTGTTGATTGAAATGCTGAAGAAAAATAGCATTGAATTTATGCATGTTGAGTCATCAGACTACGATTCGCGTTTTTTAGAGTGTGTTTCTTTAGTTCAGCAATTATTGATGCTGGACGACTCAATTTCTGCATAAAAAATGGCACCCTAGGGTGCCATTTTAATATCGTCCAATCCGACTATTTGGTCATCTTTTTGTACTTGATGCGGTGTGGTTGCAGCGCATCCGCACCTAAAGTGCGTTTCTTATAATCTTCGTATTCAGAGAAGTTACCTTCGAAGAAGGTAATGTTACCTTCATCTTGATAATCAATGATGTGCGTTGCGATACGGTCAAGGAACCAACGGTCATGGGAGATGACCATTGCACAGCCAGGGAATTCTAACAGGGCGTTTTCCAGTGCACGTAAGGTTTCAACGTCGAGGTCGTTAGTTGGTTCATCGAGCAGCAGAACGTTGCCGCCAACTTGCAGCAGTTTTGCTAGGTGTAAACGACCACGCTCACCACCAGACAGCTCACCCACACGTTTACCTTGGTCAACGCCTTTAAAGTTAAAGCGACCTACGTAGGCACGGCTTGGGATCTCAAAGTTACCGATACGCATGATGTCTTGACCGTTAGAGATTTCTTCCCATACGGTTTTGCTGTCATCCATCGCATCACGGAACTGATCAACAGAGGCAATCTTCACGGTATCACCTAAGGTGATTGAGCCTGAATCTGGCTGCTCTTGACCGGAGATCATACGGAACAGTGTGGATTTACCCGCACCGTTTGGACCGATGATCCCCACGATAGCACCCTTCGGAATAGAGAAATTCAGATTATCGATCAGTACGCGATCACCATAAGACTTGCTCAGGTTTTCCACTTCGATAACTTTGTCACCTAAACGTGGTCCAGGTGGGATAAACAGTTCGCTGGTTTCGTTACGTTTTTGATATTCCACGCTATTAAGCTCTTCAAAGCGAGCCAGACGTGCTTTACCTTTCGATTGACGACCTTTCGGGTTTTGACGGATCCACTCAAGTTCTTTCTCGATAGACTTACGACGAGCCGCTTCAGTTGACGCTTCTTGCGCCAGACGCTCATCTTTTTGTTCCAACCAAGAAGAGTAGTTACCTTCCCATGGAATACCTTCACCACGGTCAAGTTCAAGGATCCAGCCAGCGACGTTATCGAGGAAGTAACGGTCATGGGTGATCGCCACAACGGTGCCTTCGTAGTCGTGCAGGAAGCGCTCTAACCAAGCAACGGATTCAGCATCCAAGTGGTTGGTTGGTTCGTCGAGCAGCAGCATGTCTGGTTTTTCCAGCAGCAGGCGGCAGATAGCCACACGGCGGCGTTCACCCCCAGAGAGGTTTCCGATAATCGCATCCCAAGCTGGCAGGCGCAGTGCATCAGCAGCACGTTCCAGTTGGTTATCTAAATTATGGCCATCTTGTGCGGCAATAATCGCTTCTAGCTCGCCTTGGATTTTCGCCAGCTTGTCAAAGTCAGCGTCTGGATCGGCGTATTGCGCATACACTTCGTCTAAGCGAGTTAAGGCGTTCTTAACTTCGCTAACCGCTTCTTCAACGGCTTCACGAACGGTATGTTCCAAATTCAGTTTTGGTTCTTGTGGCAGATAACCGATTTTAATACCCGGTTGAGGGCGTGCTTCCCCTTCAATCTCAGTATCAATGCCAGCCATGATGCGCAGTAATGTGGATTTACCTGCACCGTTGAGACCTAAAACACCAATTTTCGCCCCAGGGAAGAAGCTCAGAGAGATGTTTTTTAAAATATGACGTTTCGGGGGAACCACTTTTCCCACTCGATACATACTGTAAACGTATTGAGCCAATTTATTTACCTTTTGTTTTATAACATAATTTTTAATTGCATCGCTCGGTTATTCACTTTGTAAGAACTCATAAATTCAAGGCGAATAGTGAGATTCCAAAAGCGAAAGTGTGTAAAACGAGCCACTCAAAAGTAATTGCGTCTAACTGTAATTGTTCCTGCCTTTATGTCAATAACTTCCCATGCAAGTGATGACAATTCAGGGGGCTATCACCTCATCATGCAATCAATATTAATTCATTATTGATGTCGATTATTACATATAACAAAAGGCTCGAAATAGGTGTTGAGTAGGGTGGGGATGATAATTGATGGGATCTGAACTGCAAACGGCTAGACCCCAATATATGAAGTAATGGTATTAAAGATAAGTGAAGTAAACCTGTGGGGAGGTGATCAATCTTGCACTACTTGAAAAGGGATTGAGATAGGCTGGACGCCTTGAGATTACTGAGTTGGCGAGGATTTATTGATTTTGCACTAAAGAATACAGATTGATTTATTTTATGTTTTTTTGCATTCTATTCTGCATACTAATGATCATATTTTAGGAGCATTTAAACGACATTTAAAGGACAATTGAAAGTTCTTCCAATTATCCTGCCTTACTGTGATTTGCATCCTGGTTTAGCCCACCAGATAAATTGGTATTTTTCTTTTCTTCAATACGGTGCAAAATCTCTCTATCTATCGATTCATCACCAGCAAGAGCCAGCTTGATTGCTTGCTTCAGTGTTGGCCGTATTTGCAGGCGTTCAATGCTACTTTCTATTGAGTCATCGCTTACGAATGATGTTTTTAAAATACCTTCAATTCCTTTTCTATGTATTGCTTTTAATAACTCACTAATTTCATCGGTAGACAATGATTCATATACCATATCCCAAGAGTTTTTCATTAGTTGCCTATCAACTTTGGGTGGCTCCTTATCTCTTGGTGATTCTAATTCAGACTGACTCACTCCAAATGCCAACCAATCTAAACTTACCTGCTCAGCCTCCGCTATTGTTTGAATAGCTTTAAATGATGGATCTGTTCCTTTGTTTAAATAGTTATTTAGTGTTGAGTATGGTAATCCCCATGCGACAGAGACAGACCTTACACTGCGACCTTGGATTAGTTTATTTATTCTGTCTATTAGTGTTTCTTTTGTATCACTAGCTAAAGAAACACTTTCGCTTTTTTTTCCTTTCATTTTCTTTCTTGCCTATTCAATTGATTTTTAAATGATATTTCAAATTAAAAGCATTGGTTAACCTAATTAGGAAAAGAAAGTCATTTTATTTCTTTACATAGTCCTAATTTGGATCAATACTATATCCGTACAGATAACCCTAGCGGATTATCCGCTAGGGTAATTTTTAAGGGTAAACGAAATATGGATAGAAATGAAGTGAGTTATTCAGATTGGCATCGTATCGATATTGTTGCCGCTCTCCATAAGGAAGGGTTAACGATGAGAGACTTGTCAACGCGAGCAGGTTTAAGGCCTGACACACTCAAGAATGCACTGGCGCGTTCTTATCCAAAAGGTGAACGAATTATCGCTGATGCTCTTGGTGTTTTGCCTCAAGATATTTGGCCTAGTCGTTATAACAATAGAGTGAACCATTATGTACCTAACTGCGAATGAATTGATTGGATTACCTGAATTGCCAGGAACAGTTCAGGGTATACGCCTGGCACTGAAAAAGCGTACAGGTAAACACCCTGAATTTGTTCGTAAACGCGAAGGCACAAAGGCTTTCGAATACCACATTGATTGCTTGCCAGAGGCGGCGAAGGAAGTTATCAAGCAACGTCATTTTAATGCAGTTCTTGAGCAGAAAAAAACGGATAACGCACTCGAAAAAACGGTATCAAATACCAGTGTTAAACCCGTTGATGAGTTGGCTTTAATGCGCCAGTGCCCTGCATTGTTAGAGCGTGAGGTTTCATCGTTAACAGCAGATCAAAAAAGCATTGCTGACGCGAGAGCGACGTTAGCTTTAGAAGTGCTTTCTTTGATTTATGCAGGCGATACACGCATTGGGGCGGTGACACGTATCTCTGAACAGTCCCGAAAAGGTGTTTTGCCTCAGACGTTACAGCAAGCTGCGGATAATGCGAATGCGCGTAAAGGGACAACCCGCAGAGGTGTCAGTGTCCGCTCTTTACAGGAATGGGTCACGTTGTATCAAAGCACCAATAATGGTGATGAGCGATTGGCGTTACTGGCACCCGGTCACCATAAAGAGACACGTCCTGAGCAGGTCTCATGGCTACCGATGTTCTTATCACATCATCGTAATGTGAATGGCCCATCGTTGATGGCAGCGTACCGCACATTCACCGAAGAGTGGCAGGAGCACTACGCAGACCAGCCTACTATGTTGGATGTTCTGCCCTCTTATTATGCCGTTCGCCGCGTCATGGATAAATTACCAAAACGCGAACGAGCACGAGGACGCGTGACAGGTTCGGCAGCTCGCGCATTAGAAACTTATCAAAAGCGTGACTGGTCACAGATGCCAGTAAATGGTTGTTGGATATCAGATGGTAAGTCCATGAATATGAAAGTAGCTCACCCTATTCACGGACGCCCATTTACACCTGAATTAACGTTGGTTTTAGATGGTCGGACACGCTTTCTTGTGGGTTGGAGTTTGGACTTATCAGAGAACGTGATCGCTGTTGCATCGGCTTATCGCCACGGCATGAAATACCATGGCAAGCCATTGTTTACCTATTCAGATAATGGTGGTGGTGAGAAAAATAAAACATTAGATGCTGATATCACGGGTATTTTCCCACGCTTAGGTATTAAGCATATGACGGGTATTCCTGGTAACCCACAAGCACGTGGGATTATTGAGCGTCTCAATGCGGTCATCCCCCGTCGAGTTGCTCAGCAGTTTCAAACTTACAATGGATTAGGTGCAGATAGAGAACATGTGCGTATTACCAGCCGTCGTATTGAGTCTGCTGTAAAAGCTATCGAGAGCAATAAAGAACTTAATCCAGTGCAAAAAGGTGCATTAGCTAAGCTTCCAAGTTGGCAGCAGTTACTTGATGCAATTGAGGTCGAAGTACAGCGTTACAACTATGAGCATGAGCACAGCGAGTTACCTAAACGCAACGGTCGCCATTTAACCCCTGCGGCTTACCGCGAAGAAGTGTTAGCTGCTGAAGGCGATGAAATCGAATATCTCACTGAAATTGAGTTACGTGAAATGTTCATGCCGGAAGTTGTCCGAAAGGCTCAGCGTGGCTGGGTTGAGTTCAATAACAACGAGTATTTTGCCGAAGACTTGATCCTCGTTGATGGTGAAGATGTGCGTGTGGCTTATGACATTCACGACGCGAAAGAAGTCATTATTCGTAAATTGGATGGCACCTATGTTTGCACTGCAATATGGAATGGCAACAAAGTCGCCGCCGTACCTACCACGCACATGGCTAAGGCGATTGATGATCGTCGTAAACGTCGACTGGCTCGTGTTGAAGATAAACGTCGTGAGATTGAAGCAGAGGCGCGTCCATTAATCGATGCGAAACCTGCACCTGATTTTGGTGGCTTTATTCCTGCGGATGAGCCTATCACGACACCAAGAAAACCCATTACGTTTTTACAGTCTGAATATGATTATTTATCTGCGAAAGCAGGTAACCAATAACGGAGGTTTACGATGTCTATCGTTAATGAACTTACCACGATGATGAATAACAAAGGTTGGTCACAAGCCCAAGCCGCACGCGGTATTGGTGTCAGCACGGCAGTGATTAATCAGTTTTTACAAAATAAGTATAACGGTGACGTTAACGCAGTTGAAGAAAAAGTCCGTCAATTCATTTTACGCGAACAAGAGCGTGATAAATCGCGTCGTATTAAGCCTGTTTATGTTGCCACATTAATGGCACGTAAAGGGCGTGATGTTATCCGTATGGCTCACATGGATGGCGATATTAACGTTATCTATGGTGATGCGGGGATGGGTAAAACCATGATTGTGCGTCAGTACGCCAAAGAGCATTTAGATGCAGTGCTGATTGAGGCTGACCCAGGTTATACAGCTCGTGTTGTTTTAGAAGAGTTATGCAACAAATTGGGTTTGGGTAAGCGTGGCAACATGCACGAACTGAGCGAAGCCATTATTCAAACTCTTCGGGATTCAGGGCGCATTATCTTAGTCGATGAAGCCGAAAACTTACCGTACCGTGCATTAGAAACTTTGCGTCGTATCCATGATAAATCAGGGGTTGGTATTGTATTGGCGGGTATGCCTCGCCTGATTCTCAACCTAAAAGGTAAGCGCGGTGAGTATAAGCAGTTGTATAGCCGTGTGGGCTTTGCATTACGCATGGGGGAAGCACTCCCCGAGGATGATATCACCAACATGATCACCACCATGTTGCCCGAAGCGTCCGAACCTGAAGTATTAAATGCCCTTTATAAAGCCTGTAAAGGTAATGCTCGTCGCCTGTTTAAGTTCTTGCGCGGGATATCTAACGGTAGCCAAATTAGTGGTCAACCTATTGATGTTCAAATGGTTCATGAGTTCTCAGAAATGTTAATTAACTAAGGTGGCAATGATGAACGTACATCAAGAAATTAGCAAGATTCGTGCTTTCAGAGAGCGCAATGGCAATGATGGTGAAATAAAACCCTTCATTAGTATGTTTCGTGAAGGAGAGTTGTTAATCGATTTTTATAGCCTCCGGTTGCACCGTATGAAACAGGATTCACCTGATAATTGGGATCCAGATTTGCATTATAAAGAAGCATTTAAGCTGTGGTTTTCGGACAAGGCTGGCTTTAAGCACGCTTATCACTTGGCTCGTTTGGTAACACGTATTTAATAATGAGGTTCAACATGGATATCACTATTACGGCTGAAAACCAATCCATTGTCTCTGACTTGCTACGTGCAGGCTCAGTGGCGCAGCACTTAGAACAGCAAGGCGTCACCATATTGAGTGTGATCACCCGTCAAGGTAAGCCTTGCATTCACGTAGCCCGCAACAGCTATTGTGATGCGCTCATTCAAGCAGGTAAGGCTTCTTACCAATATTTTAATAGTCATAAGGGTAAGCAAGGCGTCTTTGATACAGAGGGTTGCCGAGTTTACTGGTCTGAATCAATACATTAGGAGTCATTATGGCGGCGAAAATTACAATTATTATTTCGGAAGGTAAACATGGACATGCCGATGTTGAAATTACCAGGCACAAAGCAGAACCAGGCACAACTGTTGATGAAATGGCAATGTCTGCTGAATTAGTGCAAGAAGTTGGTTTAGCACTTTGTAAAATTAAATTAGCTCATAAGGAAAAACGTAATGCACACTAATCCAAAACAATTTACACAATATGAAGTTATCGAGAACTACTGGCGTGATGCGAAAGGCATTTTAACCCCAATTGACTTAATTAAACCTATCGATATGCAGCGTGATGCATTAGTTGGTGAGTTAGTCACTCAGGCTCAACAAATCAGTGAGTTATTACGTCAATTTAAAATTGCTGCTTTCGGTGATATTGAGGCATTTATCGCACTGTCTGCCGAACAATTCGGCGTTAATGTAGGAGGTAAAAAAGGCAATGTTACACTGTATTCATTCGATGGTCGTTACAAGATTCAGCGTGCGATACAAGACCGTATTGCCTTTGATGAGCGATTACAGGCAGCTAAGGCGTTAATTGATGAATGCTTAAAGGATTGGGTGCAAGGTGCTAAACCGGAGATCCACTCCATTATTGACCAGGCTTTTGCTGTTGATAAAGAAGGCAATATTAATACGGGAGCTGTGCTTTCACTTCGCCGCTTAGATATTAAAGATGCGCGTTGGATAAATGCGATGGAAGCGATTGGTGAGGCCATTCAAGTCGTTGGTAGCCGCCAGTATGTCCGCATCTATGAACGTGTTGGTGATAATGACCAGTATGTTCCTATTTCACTTGATATTGCCGGAGTGTGATATGTCTTTTATTCATTACGCAACAAGTGCAGCGATTGCAGAACGCAAAGAGTTATTTGTGACTGCTCATGAGAATTGGTTAAACGCAGTTTGTGTAGCGCGTAAAGAGGTGAATCGCCATTGGGCTGAGTGCCGTGCTGATTACTGCCTTAAATCGTCTGGAGGTCGTCGTGTCCAAGTTGACAGCCAAACAGTTTAATGAAAAGTACCTTGTTGGACATACCTTCATTTATCAACGTAGTCGTTTTTTACGTGGCGGACCAATTGTTAGAACATTAGGTCGTGCTAAAGATGAAGGTAAAAGAACCATTGTTGAAATCGATATTGAACCTTATTACATCGATATTGACACATTAAACTGCTAAACAATGTAACCCACTAAAAAACTTAACTTTTTAATTAATGGCGTAAACCCGCAGGGGCTGGCTTACGCCTAAATTCTGATAACGAGGTATTTACCATGGTCGATAAAATGGATTTGGCATTATTAAAACAAGAGATTGTGGATTGGCATGATCGAGCAAATGAAGCCTGTGATTTATTAAGAAACCATGCCGACGCAACAATCAAGTTACCTAATGGTATGGGGGATATTAAGTTTGAAACTAAGGATGAACAGACAGCCTTTAAGATTGGCGTTGTACTCGCTTATTCTCAGTTTGCCACATTACCTTTTGAAGTTGAATCTGATGAGGGTTCAAGTGATGAGTAAGAAAATTCAACAAATTAAAGTGGTTGGTGCCATTTTGGATGAATTAGCCCAACAAGTGCCTGGGTTGAAAATAAGCCAAGAACAGCTTGCTGTGGTCACCACCGCCGCAACCAATATTTGTTCTACATTTAAAGAGAAGAACTTATGTGATAGCTGTAACGATTGGCGTCGCGGTGGCTGTTCTTCTACGTGTTCAGCCTATGGTAAGGAGTCGCATCATGAGTAACAAAGAGCGCTACTTACAGAAAATCAAAAAGTTACTAAATAAGGCGCGTAATAATAGCAGCGCTGAAGAAGCGGCAACGGCATTACGCATGGCACAAAAAATGATGCAAGAGCACGGATTGAGTGAATCTGATGTGTCATTGAGTGAAGTTACCGAGTGTGAAACCCATAAAGTGCCATCTAGTGCGAAAAAGCCCCCTAGATATATGTCATATTTACTGCATGTGGTTTGCTATGCATTCGGTGTACGTCATTACTATAGTTGGCGCGGTGCTCGTCGTGTGGTTGTATTCTATGGTGTTGATGAACGTCCACAGATTGCCAGTTATACTTTTGAAGTGCTCTCTCGCCAGATTACAAAAGGTCGTAATGAATACCGTAATAGCCTACATAAAAACACCAAACCCAGTAAGAAAACTGACCTTGCTGATACTTGGTGTGAAGCTTGGGTAAATGGTGTTTGGCAGGCGGTAAGTGAATTCTCCACCACCGAACACGAAAATAATAAAATGGACGCCTTCCATGAGCGCCTAAAAGAAAAATACAATGCTAGCAGTGTAACTGTGCGTGAAACTCAGAAACACAAACAATCAGACCAAGCTGCATATGACGGCTATCAAGCAGGTAAAAAAGTACGTTTAGCTCACGGTGTTGATGGTCACAGTGGTCGTTATCAGGGGAAACTACCCTCAATTAAATTTACGGGGGTACATGATGGGCATCAGTAAAGCGCAATGGTCTGAAATTGAAGAGAAATTAAAGGAGTATTTTGGCTGCGTTAAGTTTCAATATCAAGATACTGAGGTATGCGTAATTCGTACTTATGCGGGTGAGGGAAAGACAAAGCTAACGGTCTACCTGAATGGTCAGATTTGTGCTGGATGGGGGTGGACAAGTTGCGACGTGTTTAATCCTTTGGTTGAATTTTTTTGGTCTAAACGTTCAGCTTCCATTTATAAACCTAAGCAAGTTAGAGAGTTTGAAAAAATTTTTGGTAAAAGAGGAGCTAAAAAAGAGGTTCCTAATCTTCACAAGAAGATAACGTGGTATCACCCCTGCTTCAGTAAAGCATCTGCACTTGTTCGACAGTTTAAGCGTATTGAAGGGCTATCTTTGATAACTGAAAGTCAAGGTGACTCATTATGACTAATTTAAGGAAAGCCTCACAAGCAGCGGCGCGCAAGCGCCGCCAAAGAGCGAGACAGCAAAAAGATGGCTTGCACCGTATGGAGATTGCACTGAATGATAAGGAAAATGAAGCGTTAGATTATCTTTGTGTGCATCGCAACCCTGGGCGTCCACCCTATGACCGTAACGAATTAATTTCACTGTTATTATTGTGCAGCTTAGAGCAGCTAAAACGCCAGCAAGCCAAGTTAGGGATATGCGAGCACTGCAAAGAACAAATGCCGAATCATTGTGATGGGTTGTTTATGGGGCAATCTAATTGCTGGTTAACACGTGATGCACGTAAACTTAATCTCACTAGCGTGACTGGTCACGCTAATTTAGAGGAGACGGAATAATGACATCCCCTAATGCAAAGATATTAATTGGTATCATTAAAGCAGCTCAACAATACCTTAAATTGGATGATGAAACCTATCGAAGTATCCTTGTTCGTATGACGGGTAAAAACTCCGCTAAAAAGTTAACGCTAGACGAATTAAGCCAAGTTCGTGATTATCTTCATGAACAAGGATACCCAAGAAAATCGGCAAAGAAATACGGTCGTAGACCAAACGTACCTGCTACCCGCGAGTCGATAATCAGCAAGATTGAAGCATTACTTGCTGATGCAGGGAGACCTTGGGAGTATGCGGAATCGATGGCTAAGCATATGTTTAAGCGTGAAAAAATTGAATGGTTAACGTTTGATGAGTTATCTAACTTAATGAAAGCCTTAATCATTGACGCAAAACGGAGGGCGAAAAATGGATCTCAAATCCGTTGAGCATTTACTCCCTGATACATTACGCCATATTGCGGGCTTAATTGGGTATCCTGATACCTTAAAGCTGATAGAAGTTTTCGGTGGTACAACGTTTGTATTCACGAAAAGTACAGACACAGAGCGCTTTAAGCTTTTATCGCACGCGATTGGTGAGCAAAGCGCAATCATGCTTCAAACTCATTTTGGCGGTACTGAAATTTATATTCCCAATGCCTCAGCCGCTATGCGTGAATGGCGAAATCAACGATTTATCAGTGAATATAACGCCCTTTTAAAGGGCGGTTTATCAGGTGTTAAAGCCGTTATAAAACTGTGCCCTAAGTTTGGTTTTAGTGATCGCCATGCATGGGACTTATTATCACGCTATAAACAATCTGCTATCCTAACTATAGAGCAACAAAATTTATTTTAGGAGATTCAACTTCATGAGCAAGGAAAACAGCATTGATACCCCAAAACGTAGATATGCTAAGTATTTAATTAAACGTGTAACTTTAATCTTTACGGTTATTTTGATATTTGCAGGAATTGATTATGGTGTTAACTCCACTGTGGTAGGTTTACCTAAATGCAGTTCAAATGAAGTCATGGGTGTATTACATAAGATATTACCAGCAGGCACATTTATAAAAAATCCCCAACAATATGATTCTGATGTATTTGGCGCGACTAGATACTGTAGAGTTACATTAGATGATCAAATACGGAGTTTTAAAGTTACATGGTATAGTGATAATAAAGATACTTTTATTGTGAGTTTTATATAAACCACTGAACTCCTTCAACACGCCAAGCCCCAAGAAAAATGAAATACTGAACACCTTCCTTTTGGAGGGTGTTTTCATTTTAAGGGGGTAACATGCAAACAACTATCGATGAAGCCGAACTTGAACGGCTCGAAACGCTCTTACCAGATTCAGCTAAACAGCTTATTGATGTTATTGGTTATAACGCCACATCACGACTCATTAGCCGCTTTGGTGGCGTCACTCTTGCTGGTGTGAGTGGTGAAGCGGTTGAGCGTACCGGAGGTGTCCACCGCCTACTGCGTGAAGCCTTAAATGAAGACGAGTGCAAGCAGCTCTTGCACTACATTGGTAAAACTGCGTTTTATATTCCGCGATGTGAAGAAGCCTTTCGCCAAATTCGCAACCAACGCTTTATCAAAGAGTTACTAACGTTGGGTGAACAAGGTCGTTCGCGTCGCCAAGCAATGGCATTACTGTGCCCCAAATACGGATTTAGTGACCGTATCGGTTGGAAGCTATTGCGCGACCTTGATGCGGAGAAAGCAGCTCAAGACCGTTTATTTGATTGATATCTGCGTGTCTTTTATGACACACTAAAAACCCCCTTTAGGGTTTGGTATTCAACTGCTGAACCCCTTCCAACACTCCCGATATTCCTATCTCTTTATACTCAAACTCTCTTATTTCTGATTGGGTTTTTCGTCCATTTCCCTCGGTTTTTTTGGAGGATGTTATGTGAGCGTTAGGAGGTTGCCATGAACCCGATCTCTTTCCTTGAAAAGGACAGAAGCATGGATGAAAAGATAACCCAGATCATTACTCAAATATCGTATTGGTTCGCGGGTCTGGGGTTATTTTTTAGTGGCTTGTCATTGTATGAGTGGGGATTTCTCATTGGTGTGTTTGCCAGTGTGCTGCTTGGGACATTGACCTATCTCTTAAATCGCCGAGAGCAAAAGCGTCGAACGCGCATTTTAGAGAACTATTTCTCGAATAAACCCGTTTCTCATGAGGATGCCGAAAAGCTGATTGAAGCATCCATCAAATCCCCCAAGGATTTATAACATGGATATGAAGCAGCGTTATCTCTCTGCCGCCGTTGTGGCGTTGATTGTCGGTGGAGCCAGTGAAAGCCAGATATTTGACCAATTTATCAAAGAAAAAGAAGGTAACTTCACCACCGCTTACCAAGATGCAGGCGGGATTTGGACGGTATGCCAAGGCGTCACCCGTATTGATGGTCGTCCGGTCAAGCCACGTGAAAAGCTCACTGATGCACAATGCGAACGCTTAAATGCCATTGAGCGTGACAAAGCCATTTCATGGGTACAAAAACACGTTCCATTGTCTCTCACGCCGCCACAAATCGCAGGTATCGCGTCTTTTTGTCCTTACGACATTGGTGCAGATAAGTGCTTTTCATCCACGTTCTACCGCAAGTTACACGCGGGTGACATCGAGGGAGCCTGCAAGGAGATCCCCCGTTGGGTCTTTGATGGTGGGAAAGATTGCCGAAAAACCCAAGGGCAACCCGGCGGCTGTTATGGTCAAGTGATCCGACGTCACCAAGAGGCTGAGTTGTTGTGTTGGGAGTTAATGCAGGTAAACACCACATGGACAAAGCCATGAACTCAATCGCAGAAAACACATTAACCCGCTCGTTTAAAGTCGCTTTAATTATCGCGGCATGGCTGTTATTCGCGATAGGCGCAGCGGCTGGCGCTGTCTTAGCACGTTATCACTACAACGGCATTATTCAGGCGAACCAGTCTCAATATGATAAGAATTTAAAAGCCATCTCCGATGAGGCGACGGCGGCGACTCAGCAAGCCAATGCACGTATGCAGCAAGCTCAGCGAGAAAAACAACGGTTAGATGAACGTTATGCTAAGGAGTTAAGTGATGCGAAAAAAGAGTCTAAAGCTTTACGTGATGACCTCTCTGCTGGTCGTCGCCGGTTGCAGTTCGCCAAAGCCGACCTTGCAACCTGTCAGCTCACCGCAAGCCACAGTTCCGGCACCCGCACCGTGGGCGATGGAGCCGAAATCCGATTCTCTGTCGAAGCTGGACTCCTTGTTGAAGATATCCGAGCCGGTATCCAACTAGACCAGGCCAAGCTTGACTACTTGCAAGACTACGTCACCAACGTGGTGAATGAATGCCGTCGAGAGGTGACACCATGAAGATGACGCCTTTATTACGACGCTGTATGCCCGTGTTAGCCGCTATCACCATCCTGATGTGCGCATTTATTTTTCTGAGTACAGGGTTTTGGTTACGTGTTGTCAGTACCTGTGACCGCGTGCAAGCCCTCAGCAATCGACCCACTTATTTAGACGGCCTAGTTTGCCGTTATCACGATACCCATGAGGCTATCAAGCCTCCATCCTCAAGGAGTTTGCGATGAAAAAACGCCCACAAAAAGGACGCAAAAAAGACGTTTTAATTGCTATTAACAGCCAGTTAAACCGCATTGAAAGCAACATTAATCGACAAATGCAAAGCATGGATGAGCAAATCGAACTCATCCGTGAAGAAGCAACTAATGGCGCGATTAAGCGGGGTTATGTCGCGGGCGCTATTTCAGGTGGTGTAACAGCCTGCGTGGTCAGCACGGCGTTGATTTTAATCCGTGCCAAGATGGGCTTGTAATTATGGCGTATCCGCAGGAGACCCGCGATAAGTTACGTCGAGCCTATATCTTTAGTCAGTTATCTCTTGAGGTGGCTGCCAGTCAGATAGGCGTAGCGTTTGTCACCGCCCGACGCTGGAAGAAAGAAGCCCAAGATAAAAATGATGACTGGGACAAAATGCGCGCTGCGCACATGTTAGCCGGTGGCGGCGTTGAAGATGCAGGTCGTGCGGTATTGATGAGCCTCGTTGTGCAGTGTCAAGCGGTGACTGAGCAAATCAATACTAACCCTGATATTCCGGCGGATAAGCGTGTTGAGCTACTCGCGAGCCTTGCTGATGCGTTTAATAAAGCCACGTCCGCCAGTAAAAAGATACTGCCTGAAACTGATAAGTTGGCAACCGCCATCGATGTGATCCAACGGTTCGGGCAGTTTATCAGTGACAAGTACCCACAACACAATGTGGTGTTTGTGGAGATTTTAGAAGCCTTTGCCGAAGAATTGGAGCGTGCGTATGGATAAGAACCCCAAAAAAGATTTGTTCTCGCCGAATAAAACTGAAATGCGGATGGAATTCGTTGCGGATTTGGTCGCTTATTTACGGGAAAAGTATGGTGATGAAGCTTGTGATTCTACAGTGATGCCCGAATTGCTTCTCACGGCATCACTGGTATTAAGTGGTAAATATCGCACTGAGCAGTGTTTTAAACCACAATCATAATAATTGTGTTACCACGCCCCATCTTTGCGTGGGTTAGTTCTGACGCGAGGGGCTGAGTTTATTTTTTCGGTTAAAAAGGTTGTTTTACAGCGTGGGCATTGGAGGGTGTGATGAAAAGTTTCTGGCTGACCCGGTTGCAATATCGACGCGATATGTTCGTTGTTGCAGTGGGGACAAAGGTAATGAAGGGGTTGCGTCCCTGCTTGGGATGGTTTGAGTTTAAACACCGTGCTGCCACTACTGAAAGTATGCAGTTCATAATCTTCAAGTTTTATCAGATGATTTTTAAGCTCTATCAATTCGCGTTCTACCGCGTTTTTTTGGCTCAAGATCGTCTCATACTGTTGGTGCGCAGCAAGCACTTGGCCTTGTAATTGAATAAGCTGCGGATAGATATCGGATTCCACTTTCATGATAGAGAGTGACTCTTTGGTATCAATCGCACCTTTAACAGTATTAATCACTTTTTTCAGGCTGTCATAGCCCGGAATAATATCGGTAATACTCATGAGATTTCCTTTTATCAATGGGTCATAATAGATTTAGCAACAGGTCATCATAATGGCAAAAAAGGTTTCGTTAAAAGAGTTTAAAGCCTCACTCCAGGACTATATCACCGAACTACGCCAAACCATTGAGGCAGAGTGTTTGGGCTTTGATGCTGACCCCAAGGCGGCTGAAGCCAGGCGAGCACAGGTTGCGGATGTCGAAAATGGCTACAGCTTCTTTGTGGAAACCTATTTCCCGCACTATGTACGCCATCACTCTCGCAGTCAGTTACATGATTATCTTTTCAGCCGGTTACCTGCCATTGTTGCGAGTGTGGATGCTGAAAGTGACGCCATCGCCGCGCCGCGTGGTGAGGCTAAATCCACGCTAGTGAGTCAACTCTTTACGCTGTGGTGCATTATCCGTGAGCTGAAAAAGTATCCGGTCATCATTATGGACAGTATCGACCAAGCCTACCCGATGCTCGAAGCCATCAAAGCCGAACTGGAATACAACCCAAGACTAAAAAATGATTATCCCGATATCTGTGGTCAAGGGCGCACTTGGCAAATGGGGACTATCGTCACCCGCAATAACATTAAAGTCACGGTTGCCGGTAGCGGTAAAAAACTGCGTGGTTTGCGGCATGGTCCATATCGTCCTGATTTAGTGGTGCTCGATGATATTGAAAACGATGAGATGGTGCGTAACCCTGAGCAGCGGGATAAGCTGCATAACTGGTTAAAAAAGACCGTCATGCCGCTTGGTGAAGCCGGGGGTAAAACCGACATCGTTTACATCGGGACTATCTTGCATTATGACTCGGTACTCTCTCGTACCCTCAATAATGCGATGTGGCGAACGGCGCGGTTTAAAGCCATTCTCCAAATGCCTGCCAATATGAAATTGTGGGATGAATGGGAAACCTTGATCCACAATAAACAAATTGATGAGGCTGAGCGCTTCTACCATGAGAATGAACCTCTAATGTTAGAAGGTTCGATAGTCTCTTGGGCGGCACGTCCACTGTTAACCCTCATGAAAATTCGTGCGCGTGACGGTCATGATACGTTTGACTCCGAATACCAAAATGACCCCGTGAGCGGTGAAGATGCGATTTTTGCAGGCTGTATTACATGTTGGTCAAACCATCTCTCTGATTGGATTTTTTACGGGGCATGTGACCCAAGCCTCGGTAAGCAGAATAAAACCCGTGACCCATCGGCCTTGCTCGTGGGCGGATTCAATCGCATGACAGGTATCCTCGATGTGGTTGAGGCAGATATCAAACGGCGTTTACCTGACCGTATTATCTCTGATGTGATTGACTATCAGCGCGAATACGGCTGTTTAACGTGGGCGTTTGAGTCCATCGCTTTCCAAGAGTTTTTACGTACCGAATTAGTGAAGCGTTCTGCGATGTTGGGGATACCCGTTCCTGCTATCCCTGTCATTCCAAACAGTGATAAAGCCCTGCGTATTGAGTCATTACAACCTCATATGGTCAATGGGCTTATTCGTTTACACGCAACACAACACACGCTGATTGACCAACTGAGACACTTTCCCAAGGCTGACCATGATGATGGTCCTGATGCCTTACACATGCTTTGGTCTTTGGCGGTTTCTCGTGCAGGTAACACCGATATTCAAACTCGCCCCCGCCGACCTGAAGGTCGACGCTTTGGGTCGGGTGCTTGGTAGGAATTTATTATGTCAAAAATTGTGGATATACACGGTAACCCATTACAACGTGAAGTTTTTAAAACGTCACAAACCGTAAAATTAGCACGGATGAGTCGCATTTATCCTGATCATCCCTCACGTGGACTCACTATCCGTAAGCTTCCGCGTATCTTACAAGCGGCTGAACGGGGTGACTTGAGTGCGCAGGCCTGCCTCTTTGGGGATATGGTCGAGCGTGACGGCCATATCTTTGCCGAAATGGAAAAGCGCAAGAATGCCTTATTAACGCTGGATTGGTCGATTGAGCCACCGAAAAATGCCACCAAAGCCGAGCTAGACATGACCGCGAACGTGCAAGCCTGGTTTGATGCGATGCCTGAAATTGAAGATATTATCCTCAATGGGATGGAAGCGGTGGGGCATGGGTTTAGTTGCCAAGAATTGGAATGGGATCGTCTTGATAACACGTGGTTACCCAAAGCCTTGCACCTGCGTCCCCATTATTGGTTCCGTACCTTACCTGAGCAACGCGACGAAATTCGCCTCAACACCGATGAAATGAACGGCTCGGAGTTATGGCCGTTTGGTTGGCTGGTGCATCGTCACAATGCCCGTAGTGGGTTTATTGCCACCAGTGGGTTATTCCGCGTTCTCGTCTGGCCGTATCTGTTTAAAAACTTTTCGTTGCGTGATTTTGCTGAATTCTTAGAGATTTATGGCTTGCCTGCACGGATTGCCAAATACCCTGCGGGCACATCCGATGAGGACAAAGATAAACTGTTAGATGCACTGGTTAACTTGGGGCATGATGCGGTTGCAACGGTTCAACAAGGGACAGACATCAACTTTGAAAGCGCCGCAGGGGGTGGCTCTGACCCGTTCATGGAAATGATTGCCTGGGCTGAACGGACACAATCCAAAGTGATTTTAGGAGGGACATTAACCTCACAGGCGGACGGAAAAAGCTCTACCAATGCCCTCGGTAATGTGCATAACGAAGTGCGCCACGATTTAAAAACCGCCGATGCTCGCCAGCTTGAAGGCATGTTTCGCCAGCTTATTCAAATGTTATTGGCACTCAATGGCTATCAAGACGTGAATCCGCGTCGTTTACCGCGTTTTGTGTTTGATACCCGTGAAGCGGTTGATTTACCGCAGTTTGCTGATGCGGTGGGTAAGTTGGTAGCCGCAGGTGTGGAGAGTATCCCTGTTTCTTGGGTGCATAAGAAAGCCGCTATTCCGCAAGCCCAAAAGGATGAACCTGTATTGCAGGCGCCCCAAGCCCTGCCGTTGTTACCCACACCATTAAGCTATGGTCGTTCACGTCACGGGTTGGGCGTGCTGAGTCAAACGGTAGAAGCAGACGGAATAGATCCCGCACAAATCACCCTCGATAATGCACCGCCGCAGTCTGACACCATTGGGGCAGCCATGAGCAAACTCTTAACGCCAATGGTCGCCGCACTCAAGCAAGGTCAAAGCGTGGATGACGCCATGAATATTATTGCGCAAAGTTACCCGCTCTTAGATGACAGCACGCTTCAAACGTTATTGAGCCAGGCTATCTTTGTGGCGGATGTATGGGGACGTCTCCATGCCGACAGCTAAACAAGCGGTAGATTTGCGCTACGCCATGAGCCTCCCCCCTGCGGAGGCGATTGCTTACTTTGAAAGTAAGGGCTATATACTGGGTTATCACCACTATGATATTGAAGCGCAAGCCCACGCCAAAGCGTTTACCGTGGCGGGTGTACTCAAATTGGATATCTTGCACGATATTCGCCAAGCGTTAAACGAAGCCCTTGAAAAGGGGGAGACCTATGCCGACTTTGAACGACGCCTCATCCCCATTCTTGAACAAAAAGGCTGGCTCGGGAAAGGTTTGGTTGCGGATATGGATACGGGAGAGCTGCACGGCAAGCGTTTAACGCCACGTCGATTAGACACGATATTTCAAACCAATCTGCAATCGTCGTACATGGCAGGACGTTACAAGCAGCAAATGGCAACCGTCGAGGAGCGCCCTTATTGGGAGCGCGTGGGGATTATGGATAATCGTATTCGTCCTTCTCATGCGGCACTCAATGGGTTTATTGCCCGCTATGACGATCCGATTTGGCAAACCATTTACCCGCCCGATGGTTATCGCTGTCGCTGCCGTGTGCGCACGCGCAGTGCTGAAGATGTTGAGCGTTTGGGTTTGATGGTGCAATCCTCTGAGGGGCGCTTGGTAGACGTTGAGCAAGAGTACGGCGTGCCAGGTGAAACCCGAACCGTCACAGGCTTTAAAAATCCGAAAGACGGTCAAGTGTATACGCCTGACCCTGGTTTTGGTTTTAATCCTGGACAAGTCAGCTATCAACCTGAATTAGATAAATATCACCCGACGGCAGCAAGCCAATACATCACCGGCTCTCTCACAGGCGCAGATTTCCGATTGGGGTATCAAGAGGCAGTGCAAGCCCCGACACCGAACCCCGCGCAACGTTATCCCATCGCCGCACGCCCAAGTGTAACAGGGACAACGACGGATGCCGTCTATGTGGATGCGCCAACGATGAAAGATTTGGCTCAGCACGATATTGAACAATTAGATTACTTGTTTGTGCAAGAGATTATCGAGTCACCCCAAAGAACACGATTGGGCGATGATGGGAACCAATACTATGCAACGCAACATGATAAGCGTTGGTGGGTCGTTGAAGTCAACGGTAATCAATTGCAGCGCGTCACTACGCAAACTGACTTTTGAGGTCAATATGATCACGATAAAAATTGATACGCGAGAATATGAAGCTGCACTGCAAAAGTTGGTTGATGGCATCAAAAGTCGCGCCCCCTTGATGCGTAAATTAGCAGGAATGATGGCGGATGCCGTTGAGGAAAACTTTGCCCAAGAAGGTCGTCCCGCGTGGTTGGGTTGGAGTCCGGCTTATGCTCGCCGCCGTGCCGGTGGTCGCATTCTGCAAGACAGTGGACGACTAGCCAGCAGCATCGGTCAATACAGTGATAATGATAGCGCTGTCGTGGGAACCAATGTGAAGTATGCCCGCATCCATCAGGAAGGCGGTGAGATTAATATACCGGCACGGAGTCAGCAGGCGTATTATCGTCAGCGTAAAGATGGCACCGTTGGCAATCGCTTTGTGAAAAAGTCCCGCAGTAACTTTAGTCAGTACCATACGTTGCCAGCGTATAAAATTAAAATACCCGCGCGTCCGTTTTTGCAATTGGATGAGTGGGATCAATATCGTATGACATTGACTGTAGAAGACTATCTCACCCGATTGATTGAGTAAGTCCAAATAGTGCCTGTAAGACGCTGTGAGCGATTATCACTATTTAGAGTGTCATTGTTCGTGGTGAGGTGTTTAAATCGTTTTTAAATGGGGTTTAAATGCGTTATCGTAGCGCTAATGAATCGATAGTCTCTTGACCCCACCTTTTTTAATTTCCTCTCGAGTGCTGAACCTCTTCACACACTCCCCCTTATTGGCAGTTGCTATGCTGCCAGCATGAAAAAATACATTGCCGCTTGTGTCGCTGAAATCCTCAGCCAAAACCTTAACGAAATCCAGCTTTTCCCCGCTGGTGAGTTCCGTGCTGTCGATGGTCGCCCGTTTGAATGTGACCACTGGCTCATGACCCGTGAGCTCGCCGACGTTTTAATTGCACAAGTTGCGGCACGTCAGACGCCGTATGTGATTGATTATGAGCACCAGACGTTGCGTGCCGCGACCAATGGACAGCCAGCGCCTGCAGCGGGTTGGTTTACGGCGTTGGAATGGCGCGAAGGCGATGGACTGTATGCCGTCAATGTGGAATGGACGGACGCGGCAGCGGCTGCCATTAAAGCCAAAGAGTACCGCTTTATTTCCCCTGTCTTTAATTACGACAAAAACGGTCATGTGACAGCCTTGCTTCATGCTGCCCTGACCAACACCCCCGCAGT
Organism: Providencia sp. PROV033; assembly: GCF_028484855.1. Taxonomy (NCBI): domain Bacteria; kingdom Pseudomonadati; phylum Pseudomonadota; class Gammaproteobacteria; order Enterobacterales; family Morganellaceae; genus Providencia; species Providencia sp. PROV033. The sequence continues at coordinate 37,010 of NZ_JAMPSW010000017.1, forward strand.
AGATGGTATGGATGAAGTGATGCTTGCCGCTGCTTCTTCGTTTGCTGCACTTTCTCAACCCACCGAAGAGGATCTCACTGTGGATGAAGAACTCATCAAAGAGCTACTCAGTAATCTGCGTTGGATGCTGAATTTGCCTGCCACCACCACGGCAGAAGATATCAAAACGGAACTGCAAAAAGCGATTGACTTGATTTCAAATGGTCAAGGCACGACCGTCGCCGCCAATCAAAGCCTCGTCGATTTACTCAAAGGCAAAGAAACCTTGATTGCTGACCTGTCCAGTAAAGCCTACGACCCAACCAAACATGTACCACTTGCAGGCTATCTTGAACTGCAAGCGAAGTACAACGAAGCATTGAACGCAGGTCAGCAACAGGAAGTGAGTGGTCTGATCCAGGCCGCGCTCAGTGATGGACGTCTCAACACGACCATGAAAGATTGGGCGGAAGACTTAGGGCGTAAAGACCCTGACGCACTTAAAGGTTATCTCGAAAAAGCCACCCCGATTGCGGCATTAACACAACTGCAATCCAAGGGTAAAGCGCCCACAGGTGCAGAGAAAAGTACCTCTGTGACCACGGAGCTGACCGAAGACCAGTTGGCGATTTGCAGCCAATTCGGGCTTGACCCCGAAGAATTTAAAAAACAGTTGGGAGAGTAACTCATGACCCAAGATAGAAATACCCCTCACCGTGACGGTGAATTGTTTGCGGTACGTTGCGCTGCTGCCGTGCGTATCTACGGCGGGCACATTGTGTGCGCCAATGCCGACGGGTTTGCTGTCCCTGGTGCACCCGGTTTAACTGTGCTGGGTGTCTCGGATGATTTTGCCGATAACCGCAACGGCAAACAAGGCGATATCAGCGTGATGGTACGCCGCCAAAAAGCCTTTTGTTTTGGTAATGATACCGCCAAGCCTGTCAAGCAAGCCCATGTAGGTAAATTGTGCGACGTGAAAGACTCAGTAACCGTGTGTGAAGCCGATAAAGCCAGCACCACGCCAGCGGGTCGCGTGTTAGAAGTCACCGATGATGGTGTCTGGGTCATGATGGGTTAATTAGGAAAATAGCATGATTGTGAATAAAGCGAATATCAGTGCGTTATTTGTCAGTATTAATATGACGTTTAATAACGCGTTAAAAGACGCCCCAAACACGTGGCAAAAAATTGCCATGAAGGTGCCGTCAACCGGAAAATCAGAGCAGTACAGTTGGTTATCCAACTTCCCTGCGATGAAGCGTTGGGTGGGTGAAAAAGCGGTTAAATCACTCTCCGCCCATAAATACACCATCGAAAACGATGATTGGGAAGCCACGATTGAGGTTGACCGCAACGACATCGAAGATGACAGCACAGGACAATATGCTATTCAGGCGAAAGGTGCAGGTCGTTCTGCGGGTATGTTGCCTGATGAAATTGTCTTTGAAGTGTTGAACCTTGGCTTTAAGCGTCCTTGCTATGACGGTCAATACTTCTTTGATACTGACCATCCAGTGGGTAAAAACTCAGTCTCCAATAAAGGCAGCAAAAAGCTGTCTATCGAGTCATTGGCTGCGGCAATGGCGTCTTACGGTGCAGCGCGTACCGCCCTGCGCAACATGAAAGACGATGAAGGTCGTCCGCTGGATGTGAACCCGAATATTTTACTGGTTCCACCGGCACTGGAAGATGTCGCGAATGCCCTCATGACGGCTGACCGTTTAGAAGATGGCAAAGTGAACATCTACAAAGGCACGGCGGAAGTGGTGGTCTCGGCGCGTATCACCTCCGATACGGCGTGGTTCTTGCTGGACACCACTCAAGCTGTACTGCCAATCATTTACCAAGAGCGCAAAGCACCTGTGCTGGTTGAGCAAACCGACATGAACAGTGATGGCGTCTTCAAGCGCAAAAAATTCCTGTTCGGTGCCGAAGCGCGTGCCGCCGGTGGCTATGGTTTCTGGCAATTAGCCTATGGTTCGACAGGGAGTGACGCATAATGCCGATTATCATTACCGCTAAAGTCAATGGGTTTCGTCGCTGTGGGATTGCGCACAGTGACACCGCGACGGAGTACCCAGACGACCACTTCACCAAAGACCAGTTAAACGTGCTGCAATCTGAGCCGATGCTTGTGGTCTCTGTGGGTGACGCGGGTACAGAAAAAACACAGCCTGATGCGGGTGCAGAGAAACAAATCAGTGTATTGAAAGCGGAAGTGAAGCGCCTGACGGATGAAAATCAAGCCTTACACGCAGAGCTTGCTCTGTTAAAAACGCCTAATGTGTCCGCAGAGCCATCCGAAAATAAAAAATCGGATGATAAACCCGCACCGAAAGGCAAGTAAGGGAGCCTGCTATGTACGCCACACAAGATGACATGCTGAAAGCGTTTGGTGAGCGTGAATGCGTGAGCCTCACTGATGAAGCCATGACAGGAAAAATCAATGCTGAGGTAATGATTTATGCGCTGGAACGCGCGAGCAGTGAAATTGATGGTTATCTTGTGGGGCGTTACTCACTCCCGTTCGCCGATGGAGCACGGATATTAACGGGGCGATGCTGTGATATCACCCGTTATCATCTAGCGACAACGTACAAACTCTCAACGCAAGAAATTCAAGCGCGTTATGACGATGCCATTCGCTTTTTAGTTAAAGTAGCGGAAGGCAAAATTAGCCTGGGTCGCTCGGATAATGGACAAGTGATCCAGTCATCCTCGCAAATGAAATTTGGGAGTAGCAAACGTCAGTTCGGTCGTGATTCAACCGGTGGAGGTGCATTTTGATCACCCAAATTGAAAGTGGGATCATCCAACGCCTTACGCTCGGTATGGGGCATATGTTACGTGAAATTGCCAGCTACAGCGGTGAACTCGATGTGGATATGGGCAATATCGTCCGTGCGTTTCCGGCTGCCTGGGTCACGTTCGGTGGTATCACGAACAGTAAATACACCAGTATCAGCCGCCAAAAAGTGATTGTCACGGGTAAGTTTGTGGTGATGGTGGGTGATTATAACACGCGCAGTGATGCCGCAAGCCGTATGGGGGGCGCTAACCTCAATGAGGTGGGCACCTATCGACATATACACGGTGTTCGTCGTTTGTTAACGGGACAGGATTTAGGGCTGACCATCGACCCATTAATGCCTGGCGTCGTGAGAACCCTTTACAACACACAAGTTAATGAGCGAGCACTGTCTATTTTTGCGTGTGAGTTTGAAACACGCTGGCATGAGGATGTGCTGAAAAATGGTGAGTGGCCGGAGTTTACCCAGAACCCCGAAGATGCGGACAACCTCTTTAATCGTTATCGCGGAAAGGTTCAACAGCCTGACCCTGATTTACTGCGTGTGGGTTTGCACTATGACCCACCTGGCGTAGGCAGTGTTGAAGAGCCTGCTGATTTAGTGCCGACAAGGAAACCCACACTATGAAGACGCTTTTCGTTAAAGCCTCGCAAGGCTTACGAGTGTCATTTGAACACCAACACCGCCGCTATATTACTGACGCGGAGGCAATCTCTGTTCCTGATACCGCGTATTATCGCCGCCTGTTGACTAATGGTGATTTAGTCTCGGTGAACAAAAAAGCCAAAAACAAAGGACAAAAATCATGACAGTAACCTTTGATACCATTCCAGGCAGCATCCGCAAGCCAGGGAAATATCTTGAGTTCAATACGCGGATGGCAACCCGAACGCTGCCAGGTAACCCGCAAACCTTATTAATCATTGCGCCCATGCTCTCATCGGCGCAAGTTGCCCCGTTAACACCCATTGATATCTATGATGACAGTGTGGCTGGGACTGCGTTTGGTGAGGGTTCACTGGCGCATCTCATGGCGAAATCAGCTATCAGCGCGAATAATTATTTGCAGCTTCAAGTGATAGGGATTAAAGAAGCCATTGCCGGTAAAAAAGCCACTGCAACCGTGACCATTACCGCACCCGCCACGCGCGGTGGCACGCTCTCCTTATCGGTATGTGGTGAACGTTTGGATATTCCCGTTAAAACTGCCGACACGGCTAAGTCGCTGAATCAAGCCGTTTTAGGGGCGGTCAATGCGCGCAGTGATTTACCTGTCATCGCGAGCTTAGAGGGGAAAGAAAATACCGCTCTGACACTCACGGCGAAACAGTCTGGGGCTTGGGGGAATGATATTGCCCTTGACGTTCAATCCACGGCTAAGGGTGTCACTGCAACCGTGACCGCCATGCAAGGCGGTGAGAATAATGCGGATATTCAGCCTGCTTTGGATGCGGTTTTTGCGGCGGGTCATGACATCATTGCCCAGCCGTTTAGTGATAAGGACTCACTCTTAAAACTGCGTACCCACCTTGAAAAAGTCAGTGGTGCATTAGAGCAACGTGGCGCAATTGGTGCGGCAGGATGGACAGGCACATTGAGCACGGGCACCACCTTAGCCAGTGATATTAATGATGGTCGGACATCTATCGCATGGTATCCCGGCTCAGTGAAATTACCGTGTCAAATCGCGGCAGCCTACGGCGCAGTCATTGCGTTTGAAGAAGACCCCGCGCGTCCTCTGAACACCCTTGAGCTTAAAGGCTTAGATATTGCGCCAGTGACTAAACGTGCAGGACGCAATGAGCAAGAGAACGCCTTGCACAATGGCTTAACACCGCTTGAAGTTGGCGCAGGCAACCGCGTGCAAATTGTGCGAGCTGTCACCACCTACACCCGCAATGTGGAAGGCGTGGAAGATACTGCGCTGTTGGATTTAACCACCATTCGTACCTTGGATTATACCCGTAAAGCGTGCCGTGAGCGTCTCTCTCAGCGTTTTCCGCGTGAAAAACTCAATGAGCGTACCCGTGCGAAAGTGCGTTCCGAATTGCTGGATGTACTGATTAAGCTGGAAGAGGAAGAAATCCTCGAAAACGTGGAAGAAAATAAAGGAATGCTGTTGGTTGAGCGCGACGGTAAAGACCCGAACCGCCTCAATGCGGCTATCCCTGCCGATGTTGTCAATGGCTTGCATGTGTTTGCGGGTCGTATTGACTTGCTCGTCTAAGGAGAACTCGAATGCTAGAAGAATATGCAGGTGCGATTGTCCTCGAAATCGATGGTCGTGAAGTGGAAGTCACGAGCATGGATGTTCAACAATCCACGGGGCGCAAACTGGTCAAAACCATGAACAAGACCGGACGTGCCAAAGGGTATATGCAGGGAATTGAAACCATTGAATTATCCATTTCGGTGGTGATCCCTTTAAATGGTGATATCGATTGGGCGTCCATAGTCGGCGCGAAGCTGACCCAATACCCGATTAGTGGAACCGGCGGTAAGCGTATTTCGTACCTCGACTGCTTTGTCACGGAAGTTGGTGAGAAATACTCCGTGGATAACGAAGCCCAGCGTGACCTCAAACTGAACGCACTGCGTAAGGTGGTGGAATAATGGCTGATGTAAAACCCCTGATGCTACTTGATGGCATCGACCATGGCGGCAAGCGTCACCTTGAGTTTGCGGTCAAAGTGCCGGTGATGCGTGATGTGTATGACGCTCTCGATGAGACCGAAGAGGCTTGCGGTTCAACTGAAAGTAAAGGCGCTGACCTCTACTATCGTATGGCGTTGACTAAGCGCTCCCTCACGCAATTGGGCGATATTCCGCAAGAGGATATCACGACGGACTTCTTGCTGGATAACCTCACTAGCTTGGATTACGACGTGATTGACAGTGCTATTGATGACGCAAAAAAAAAGCGGCGCGAAGCGAACAAAGACGCGACAGCTTCCGAACCGTCGTCTTAGCCCTCGGTAAGTACGGATTTACTGAGCAGCAATGCCTATCAATGAGCCGTCCAGCCTTGGACGGCTATCTCGATGCGTTAAACCGCCTGCATGGCGGTAAGTCACCTTCTACAAAATCACAAACAACACGCGTCAAATCCCGCCGCCAACGCAAGCAGAAATCTAAACGAGGTTAATCATGGCGAAAGAATTTAAACTATCAATGGTCATTTCCGCGCGTGATGACGCTTCTAAAGCAATCACCAAAGCGATGCGGGGTAGCACCAAAGAAAGCCAGAACGCCGAAAAAGCCCAAGAGAAACTCGGTAAGCGCCAACGTACCACCTCAGAAGAAGGGATTCGCCAGAATCGTGCATTAGGCGAAGAGATCAAACGCCAAAACCGTGCCAGGGAAACGCTTGGCATTCGTGCTGAGCGTGCGATACAGCGTGAAATTCAGCAAACTGTTGCCGCATACAACCGCCTTGCACGTAGCGGTACACTCTCCATTGATGAACAATCCCGGGCTTATGAGCGTATGCGCCAGCGTGTAAGCCAGCTCAAAACCGAGATGCAAGGAATGAGCAAACTGGCTCGCTTATCGGATATTGGCGGAAATTTAGCGCAGATTGGCGGTGCGATGGTTGCAGGTGGTATGGCTGTTGCACAACCCGTAAAAAAACAGATGAGTTATAGCCGAAGATTAGCCAATATGAGTAATGTCGCCTTTAATGATCGTGATATCCAAGGGCGTATTGAAGGTAAAAAAGAGCTTGACAGTATTATTCAAGATTCTATAGCCAAAGGGGGAGGAACAAAAGAAGAAGCTGCTAATCTTCTTGGTGGATTACTTGATAAAGGTGTTTTTAAGCTTGAAAAAATCAAAGAGTTAATGCCACTTTTACAGCAATATTCGACCGCTACAGGTGTTGGCGGTGAAGAGTTAGCAAAAGTTGCCGAATCATTGAAAGAATACGGGATCACCTCTGCTGATGAAATGATGAAGGTAATGGACGCTGCTATTCGTTCTGGTCAGGAAGGTTCTTTTGAATTCTCGGATATGGCGAAATGGCTACCTGAGATTTTATCTAAAGCTAAAGTGATTGGTTATAGCGGGTCTGAAGATATTGTTAAGTTATTAGCTTATAGCCAAGGGATGATGAAGAACGTCCCAACAGCCGATACCGCAGGTAATAACTTTGTTGACTTATTAAACAAAGTGCCTAGTCAAGAACTCGCCACTAGAGCTAAAGCTATTAAAGTGGATGGCTACGGCATTGATATGGCGGGGACATTAACACAAGCTCTATCAAAAGGTATTGACCCTATTTCGGCTTTGGTTGGGCTTACTGATGTTATCGCTAGACAAAATCCTGAGTTTAGAAAGCTTGAGGAGCAACTATCAAAAACAGATAAGAACTCGCCCGAGCATCAGAAATTGCTTGAGTCACAACGTCGGATTCTTGAATCCTCTGCTATTGGTCAATTAATCGCTGACCAACAGGCACTTCTGGGGCTTTTGGCTGCTCGTGAATATCGAGGGTATATAAAACAAGTTGAAACTGAAAGTAAAAAACAACTTTACTTACCAAAAGGTCAAGGTGAGGGCTACGTTTCTTATGGGGTAATAGCGCAAGAAAATGACTTTAAAGTACAGCAAGCTAAAGAGCAAGGTGATTTTGCCGAGATGGGCGCGGTAAAACCGTTGTCAGACTCTTTGGGAAATTTGGCAGATAAATTCACTGATTTTAGCAAAGAGTTTCCGATGCTAACCACTGCAGCTATGGGGGCAAAAACAGCCATTGATGCGATGACCCAAGCGGCGGTTGCCTTTGCTGCCTTGAAGTTTCTACTTGGTGGCGGGTCTGGATTAGGCGGTATCTTGGGGGGTAAAGGCACACCTAAGCCGGGCATGTTCAACCCTATCGGTGGGGCTGGAACTGGCGGGCTTCCTGTTCATGTTACGAACTGGAAAGAAAGCGGGTTTAATAGCAATCTATTTGATAAAAACTTACTTGGGAAATTTGGCGTTTATTCAGAAATACTGATGTACATGCTAAATGAAAAAAATACCGAAGATAACATTAAGTCACTTGAAGATAAGCGAAATAAAGAGTTCACCGATGAAGGGCTAGAAGGTTCCAAATATCCTTATTTGCCCGCAGGTCTTGATATCTGGCTACAAAAACGTGACCAACGGCTGGAAGATAAACCTATCAGCGTTAGCCCCTATTTAAAGGGTGAATCTGCATCGCCTTTTCTTAACAATGAGCGAGCCATCGATAAAGATGTGATCACCTTCGATACCCTTGAAAAATCTGGCGTGCTTCAACCTTTACTTGATTTGACTCAAGCCCTCAAAAATCCACCGCCGCCACCCGTTATTGAAGTGCGTAGCGTGGTCGAACTCGACGGTCAACAAGTGGCTGAGTCGGTCAATCGCGTCAATGGACAAGATGCCGGTCGTTCTACTGGAGGAATGTTTCCATGAGTTGGCAATCTGACTTACAAAATGCCTCATTTCGCGGGGCGCGTTTTGATGTGTATAACACCAAAGACAGCATATCGCGTGACGTTTCCACCCATGAATACCCGTTTGTGGACGGTGGCGATGTGATGGATTTGGGGCGTAAACCGCGTAATTTTCGCATCAGTGCGGTGCTATGGGGTGATAACTACAAGCGGGATATGGATAACCTGATTGCGGTGCTCGATGAGCCGGGTAAAGGCGAATTAATTCACCCTGTTTTTGGCTCAATCCCCAACGCACAGTGCATTGAGTACAGTATCGGTCATGAAGCCGATAACATCGATAGCTGTACGTTAGAGTTGGTGTTTCTCGAAGGTACGACAGGCACACAACTGGCAGAGGCACACCCTGAGCAGCTCGGTGATGATATCTTTGACAAGATAAATCAGCTTTCAGAGCGCATGAGTGATTTATTTGAGCAAGTCATGGCTCCCGTAAATAAGGGATTGCGCTACCTTGCTAAAGGAAAAGCGGCACTTTCAGGCATGATGAACACCTTAATTATCATGCGCGGTGATTTTAATGGTGCATTCAGTGATGGCGTGAATTACCTCAGCTATCCGCGCGCTTTTATCAGTGATTTGCAGTCGGTTTTAGATGTCCGCACCAGTGCTGTGGGCGATTTATTGAATTTAAAGTTCCCTGGTGTGATTAATTCTAATCAAAGCGCTGGATACAAAGGCTATACCTCGCCTGTCATGACCTCGACGACACCACAAAATGGCTATTTACCAAGTGCCTCGACGTCAGTCAATGTCGAGCAAGGCATTAATGCAACGACCTTACTCTCTGCGTGGGGCGATAGTGTTGCAGTGGTGAATGAGTTGGTCAATCTTCCTGCATTACTGGTGCAAGATGAACTTATTGCCACCGTACCCATGCCGAATAATGCGCAATTATCCGACGTCCAAGATTTAATTGCGTTGTATCAAGTGGTTGCGGTATCTGAAATCGCGGCTATCACAGTGCAAGTATTGTCTGACCCTATCCAGCCTGAACAAATGTCATTAGATGATATCGAATTGATGGTGAATACCGTCCGAGAACTCACGTTACAGGCGATTAGCACTCTTCGTCAGGACTACGAGCCACGCACTCAATCCATTAGCTCAGATGCGGAGCCGATTGGCTTACTGTGGCACGGTGTGGTGACGTCATTAAAAGAGGTGGCATTAGGTGTACAGACGCTGGGCTTGCGGGTCATTGAGAAACGCCCGCCATTAACTCGCAGAACACTGACCACTGAGACTAATTTTCATTTATTAGCCCATGCCTGGTATGGTGACTATCGCCGAGCCAGTGAATTACAGCGCTTAAATCCGCGCACACGTAACCCGAATCACTTGCAAGCAGGAGATATCATCAATGCCTACGCAAGATAACGCCCCATCTCAAGATAAAATCACTTTGTTAATTGGTGGTCAAGCTCACAGTGATTGGCAAACCTACCGCATTGACAGTGACTTTTTGAAAGCAGCCGATGCCTGGCAACTTTCGTTAGGCTTGCCCGATGCCATCTTTCCGGTTGATGCTGTTCGTGGGGCTGCTGTAAAAGTCAAAATGAATGATGATGTGATTTTATCAGGGCGCGTGGATGCCGTAGTACGTGATGTATCCCGCCGTGGTGTTACATTGAGCCTTTCTGGTCGTGATGACTCCGCAATTTTAGTCGATTGTGCCGCCCCAATCTTCAGCGCCCGTCAGCTCAGTTTGGATGAAGTGATTGCCAGTATTGTGCGCCCACTTGGAATTAAAAAAATCCGTATTCAGGCTGATGGCGTGACACGTAATGACCGCGTGCATATTGAGCCTGGTGAGCGTGCATGGGACTCACTCATGAAAGCGGCTGCGGGGCGTGGTTTACATCCGTGGTTTGATCCCGATGGGACATTGGTCATAGGTGGTCCTGATTATAATCAACCGCCAGTGGCGAACCTTATTATGCGACGCGATGGACAAGGCAATAATTTAATTTCACTGTCCGATAGTCGCAGCATTCAAGGGTGTTTTTCTGAGCTGATGATCCTCGGACAAAGTCACGCCACATCAACCAGTAATAAAAAATTACCGACTAAACCTGTTGACGTGGATGTCCCTAATAGCTCATCACCAAAAGCATATGCAATGACATTTAATGCCATAGACGATGATGATGAACCTGCGGCGGTATCCAGCGCATCCGGTCAACACAATATGAAAATTAAAGTGACTGACCCTACAGTGCCATACTATCGCCCGCAAATTCTGACCTCGGGTGATGTTGATAATCAGGAGCAGCTTCAATACCGCGCCAAAAAAGCGATGGCGGATGCGCGCCTATCTGGGCTAGACATTGTTGCCGAGGTCTATGGTCACCGAACACCAGACGGCAAATTGTGGACGCCAGGGCAACGTGTACGTATCCAAAGTGAATTACATGGCATTGACGATATTTTCTTTTTAATGGGACGCACGTTCATTGGTGGTCGCCCAGGTGGTGCGACTACACAGTTACGCTTCAAAGAAGATGCTGTGTGGATACCGGATGCATTTCCTAAGCAACCTAAAGGCAAAAAAGGCAGCAAAAAGAAAGGGAAAGACCAAATTAGAGCGGTTGATGTGAGTGGAGGCAATTAATCATGTGGAGCCAAATTAATCAACGCATTAATCAAGCGTTAAACAGCATTAGAATGGCATTTAGGGCTGAATTAAATGCCACCGATAGCGAAGGTAAAGTCCAAACCATGCAGGGTGAAGGTCTATCTGGTGAGCCACTGCAGGGACAGGAGATTTTTCAGCATTATGGCTTTACCTCTCGCCCCTTACCCGGCACGGAAGCCATTGTTTTACCTCTGGGCGGGCGCTCCTCTCACGGTATCGTGATTGCTACTGAGCATGGTGCTTATCGCCTTGCGGGGCTGGAGACTGGCGAAGTCGCTTTGTATACCGATGAGGGCGCGAAAATTGTCTTAAAGCGGGGGCGCATCATTGATGTTGAATGCGATGTTTATCGGGTTAACTGCAAGCAATATGAAGTGAATACAGAAGACAAAGCGGATTTTAATACGCCAATGGTCACCACCAGTGAGCAACTCACCGCTATGCAACAAATCAGAGGCAATGGCGGAATGGCAATTAAAGGTGGTAAAGGGGCTAACTTTGAGGGTAATATCACGCAGACCTCAGGTAACTATAAAACCGACGGTGATGTTCAAGCCGGTGATATTTCACTGCAACGCCATAAGCACCCAAATGGTAATAATGGTGCGGATACAGGCTCTTCAAAACCGTAACCCCTCTCATAAAGTGCTGAACCTCTTCACACACTAACGCTTTACCCATGCTGCGATACTGCGCAGCATGGACAGAGCACTCGATACTTCAACCGGTGACTACACCGGAACCCGAACCAACAACCTCTCAAATGCCGTGTATTTACGTCTCATGACGCCGCTCGGCAGTTATTGGGCTGACCCGTTGCTCGGCTCTCGATTGCATGAATTAACACGCGAAAAAGATGTCTCGCGCGTCTATTTATTGGCGCGTCAATACGCAGAGCAAGCCCTACAGCCGTTATTGGATGATGGTCGCGCTTTATCGATTAGCGTTACGGTGCATCGCGATGACTTAAAACGGGCGGTATTGTGGATTGAGATCATCGATGCAGGCAACCAACCCCAAACGTTCAAGCACAATGTGAGGATTGCCTGATGTTTATTACGCCAACCTTTGACCAAATCCGCGACACGCTCTTAAATGATTTGAAAAATCAGCTACCGGATGCGGATATTGGCACTGATAGCGATTACTTTGTGCGGGCGTCCTCAGTTGCCAGTGTTGCGCTAGGGATTTATCAGCATCAAAGCTGGATTGTGCGCCAAATTTTCCCTGATACCGCAGACAGTGACTATTTAGAGCTACATGCTCGTACTCGTAGCTTAACTCGCAAACCTGCCACCACGGCTAAAGGTATTGCGGTCATTACCGGCACAAAAGATGCGGTATTGCCTGCAGGAAGCCAATTGCGGGGTGAAAATACCTCCTGTTTTACCACAGCTGAGGTGACATTATCCGCCGATGGCAAAGCCTCTGTGCCTATTCAGGCTAATCAATCCGGTACAAGCAGTAACTTATCTAAGCCGACCACGGCAGAATTGGTCAATGCGCCAATGGGCGTTAACTCATTGGTTGCCATTAATCAGCTTTCTGGCGGGACGGATATTGAGACCGATGCCAGCTTACTCGCGCGATTGCTCGATATCATTCGTCGTCCTCCTGCAGGGGGGAATAAATATGATTATCGCCGCTGGGCGTTAGAAGTGCCGGGTGTCACGAATGCTTTTGTTTATCCATTGCGCCGTGGATTGGGAACGGTGGATATCGCGATTATATCCGCTGATGGGCTTCCTTCTCGCGATATCATTGAGGCTGCGCAAGCTCACATTGATGATGTTCGACCTGTCACCGCAAAGAATTCATACGTTCTCGCACCTACAGAACGATACGTTGATTTTGAGGTTGAAGTCACGCTTGAGGGGATTAGCTTGGAATCTGCCAGGAACCAAGTTGAAACGGAAATTAATGCGGTTATGGGGCGTATCGCGCCCGGTCAAAAGTTAATTCGCAGTGAAGTCGAAACGGCTATTTCATTAATCCCTGGCATTACTGACCGCCTTATTATTAATCCTGCGGGTAATGTGATCGCCTTGGTTGATGATAAAAATCTTGAGTGGTTGCGCCCAGGTAACATTGTGGTGAGGTTGCCAAAATGAAGACCTTACTCAAGCAGCTCTTACCCCCTGTTAGTTATGCCTTGGATGCGCCCCATTTAGACGCCGAACTGCAAGCCGAAGCAAATCGTTTCACGCTCATTCAAGATAGCGCTGACCTCGTCAGAAATGGCATTACGCCTTTTTTCTCGAATAGCTTACTGCCTGATTGGGAGCGTGTCTTAGATTTAACGCCGGATACCAATTTAAGCTACCAACAACGCCTAGAGCTGGTTTTAGTCAAACTGGCTGAAACAGGCGGATTATCTATCCCTTACTTTGTTCAGCTCGCCAAAAAACTGGGCTACGACATTACGATTGATGAGCCAGACCCCTTTCAGGCTGGCGTCAGTCGAGCGGGAGACCGACTCACTCACCCCGGTATTTTATGGGTTTGGGTCGTCAATATCTTCGGTGCGAAATCACTAGTTTATCGATTTAGATCTGGTGGCTCAGTCGCCGGTGAACGCCTTTCATTTTGGGCTGATAGCGTTATTGAATCTGTATTTAATGACCTCAAGCCCGCTCATACATTCTGTTATTTTACTTATCAGGAGTCTTGATATGCAGGACTTAATGCCCCCAATTAACACGCAAGACAGTATCTTTCATGATGGTGACCCCACCACTGGACAGTTAGGTACAATCGTCACTGCATTATGGCTTAACAACGTGCAAGCAGCCACGCGCGACGTGCAAGCTGAAATCAAAAACGTACTTGCGAAAGCAGGTATGACGCCAGACCCGAAAAAGAACAACCAACTTGCAGATGCAATTAGCCAGATAGTCTCCAGTGGTAATTATGCTTCGACTGCTTATGTTGATAATGGTCTTAATAAGAAAATCGATAAGGCGAATATTTCAGGTGTTAAGGGTAACGATAACGACAAAGTTCCTAGTCTGAATTTGTTTACTACTGAAATTGGCAAGTTACAGCCAAAAGGAAATTATCAGCCAGCAGGTGATTATGCGACTAATGCGGCATTAACCACAGGCCTTGCAGGAAAACAGCCAGTTGGAGACTACGCGACTAACACCGCGCTAGCAAATGGACTAAATCAAAAGTTAAACACGAGCAGCGTTGTTCAAGAAACTGGCACATCAACAACGCAAGTTATGAGTCAAGATGCATCAACAAAGCTCTTCATGAAGTTGGGTGATTATGGCTTTGGTGGTAACGGCGGTTACAAGGGCGACGGAACTGATGCGGGCTTTTTGAATATCGTCGCAGAACAAAAGTCTCAAATCTGCACAACTGACAAATTTACGACATGGCAGTACAGGTATAGCCCCACATTCATTATGAATGCAGGGGAGTGTTGGTCATCAATTTCGATTAATTACTTGGATGGTAGGGTTATCATCGGGGCGGGTGAAGTTAATCGCGCGTCTTTCGTTAATGAGCTACATGGAACAGCAAATACAATCACAGATAGAAATGGATATTTGCGTAGCAAGTCGTTTGTAGGCACTGAAACTCAAGGTGTCCCTATCGGTGGGTCAATACTTTGGAATTCAGCCTCCCCAATACCTGAAAATTTTTGGCCTAATGAAGGTCGTTCTTTTTCAGCGTCAGAATACCCTGAGCTAGCAAAAATATTCCCTGAATTAAAGCTACCTGATGACCGAGGTTATGCAATTCGTATCGCGGATAACGGAAAGAATATTGACCCTGGTCGAACTGTCGGAACGTATCAAGATGACGCTATTCGTAATATTACAGGGGGGTTATTGGGGGTAGCGCACGGAACAGCATGGTACGGTGGGACAGGCGCCTTCAGTAAGACAAAGGGTTACGGAACGGGTAACGCTGGCGGGGGTGGTATTTCTCACGAGGTCATCTTTGATGCATCAGATTCAGTTCCAACCGCTAACGAAAACAGAATGAAAAACGTATCTAAAATCCTAATTACGAGAGTGAAATAATGAAATATACAACTGATATTCAATACGCAGAATTTAAAAATGGGCTAACAGTAAAAGCGGGTTGGGCAATTATTTACCGCTATCATCCTGCTACGCGCGAATTTCTCGGCGCGGACTTTGATAATGTGCCATTCGGTGGGAGCGTGGTAGGAGATTCTTGTCTGGATAAACCTGAATTACCCGTGAAATCAGATATCGCTATCATTCGCAGTGCCGATGAAAAATCATGGTTATACGTCACAGACCATCAAGGGAAAACAGCATACAGCACTGAAACACGTCAACCACTAGAAGTTGATTTTATCGGCGATTTACCTGAAGCACTCACACTCTTGGAGCCGCAAACTGAATTTGATAAATGGGATGGTAAGAAATGGGTAACAGATACCGAAGCACAAAAAGAGGCATTTATCGCTCAGGCTGAGAGTGAAAAAGCACAGCGCTTAGAGGAGGCAGAGCAGCATATCGCAATGCTTGAGCGCAAAGTACGTCTAAACATGGCGACTGACGAAGAAAAAGCACTACTGACTGCGTGGGAAATCTATAGCGTCAAAGTTGCAGATGTTGATACATCATTAGCGCCAGATATTGAATACCCTCAAAAACCATAATATCCAAGGCAAGCTGTAAGGCTTGCCAAATTTTCCATGTAAATTATTTCTATCAATTCCGCATAGTGCAAAATCCATCTTTTTATATCCATCTGTTGGTGCAAAATTGCCCGTCAACTAGTGCAAATCATTTCGCCGCGCTACAAACCTCAGACATTTCACATTCGATACCATTTATAATAGCTGTAGAACGTTCGCCAATAAGGTTGCTATTTTCATCAATAAAATCAACAATGTCGAAATCTGTATTAATTCGCTCAACACCTAATTCTTGCAACGTATATATTTCACCTGCATGAGATATGCCGTCCATTTGATGATTTACCCATATGCGCAATGAAGCGTAAATTTCATCATTTTTGTTAAGATATCCTTATTTTTTATTGCGAATAAGTAATATTGATTGCATCTTTTCATCTACAATCGACGAGTAAGTTTCTGGATTTTTTGTATCACAATCTAGAATGTAACGTGCCTCACCTCCTGTTCTGCCTAAGTATGAAATGTATGGATATTTTAAGTTGGTAAATTTTTTTGCATCTTCAACTGAGGTCAAAAATGCACAAGGGTTTTCCATGGCATTAATGACTAATTCTCTTTGTTGTAAATTATCAAAAATAAAAGGTGCTATTTTGAAAACAAAACAAGAGGTTGGTGTGTCATTGATGCGATAGTCATTACAATTGTTTTTCCGAATTAGAGGATTTAGTTCAGTGATATATTTGACTGTTACTCTCATTGTGGGAGTTATAATTGTATTAGGATCATGAACATCAATTTCTACCATCTCACCGTTTTTATTTATGAAATGCTTAGTCTCTAATAAAGTAAATGAATCGGGTTCAACTAACGAGCACCCTCCAATTAAGGCCGTATTTATAACTTCATCCTGTCCATTACATAAGTGTTGAGATACTTTGTTGTTTTTATTATTTTTTATTAAGCCAATTGCATAAGCTGCGTAGATGTTTTTACCAGTAATGTTTTCTATTAATGCGGATGTAGCGGCATCCTGTACCGCAATAGAAGGGATAAATCCAAACGAATCTCCTTTATGCATCGAGTATGCATTTGTAAAGAAAGGAATTAGCACAATACTGAACATTAATACATTAGGCTTACAACTAAAATTCATATACAAATCCACTCTTAGTTTGTCGAAAAAACATAAATAAATATTACATATAACACCTATAAGTGAAAATGATTATCATTACAAAATTTAATTTTGTTCAATAAAAATGAAAAGATAATAAATAACTCTGCCTCCCTACTTTAACTGAGATATTTCGACTTTGAATTTTCTAACATGCCAAGCTCAACAAGTTTTAAATAT